>CAYSDT010000133.1:0-5216 GCA_964429835.1 uncultured Ardenticatenaceae bacterium
AAACATCGCCCCCATTAACATGCCGTAGAGCATCATTACGCCAAACACGATGGCAAAGGTGATGACGATGGTGAGGAACGATTGCCACAGTTTTAATTTTAAGTATCCAGTCAAACCAAACATGAGTGCAAAATTGTAGGCAAGCCAGAACAGTACACCCGCCATTGCAAATTCTTCTGGGAGGATTAAACCAACGATAGTGCCGAGCAATGTCCAGATGATGGCCGCTCCATACACGCGCAAGATGTCCCGATAGGATGGGTTTACCTTAAAAATACGGATGACATACACCATAATAAACGCGCTTAGGAATGTTCCCGCCAGCAAACTGCCCAACTCGGCAATGGCGGCATCACTGCCAGTAAGTCCCATCCGCCCCACGCCGCTGGAGCCGCCATTTCCGTTGATAAAGGCGATAACCGTGCCTAATATCACCGAAAAAGCGATCAGCCCGACGGCTAATGCGGTGTTCTTTTCGTTGTCACATGCCACACCAATTTCGGATTTACTAAACTTCAAACCAGCCACAATTAAATTTGCTTCTTTTGTATCGTTTCCATCATAACTCCTATTCTCTCACTGGATTCGATACCGCACGCTTTTTTACCAACAAATCCACTGTTCGGTAAAAGGTACACGGCAGCAAATCATTAAATAAAACAACATCACATACAGACCATCATAGGGGTGTTAATGTTGCTTGTCAACAGCGAGTATTAACGTAAAACGGCCGTTTTCTTTACATCAATCGTTGGGGGTAAAGACCTGACAGGTTTCATCCAGACCTCTTGTTTTACACGAGTATCTTTGAAAAACCTGTCAGGTCTCCCCGAAACATTGAGAAGATACCGCTGGGGAGTTTGTGGCCTGTCCGCTTCAATGTGCGGCCAGAGGTGACAATCTTTACGCTGGTGAAATAATGAATAATGAATTTTTAATAATGAATTGTGAAGTGGAGTACTCTTCATTCATTATTCATTATTCCCAATTCATTATTCATTATTAAGCCGTGTAAAACGGCCGTCCCACGCGGTCAATGTGATTTACCAAATCAGCATTCGTAATCGCATGATAGTTCAATACATCGAACACATACGGCATAATCGTCTCCTCATTTAACGCATAAGCAACATCAGCCGCCACCGCGTTGCCCATCCCCTCCCCCTGCAAGGCGATGTCTACATCACTGCCCTGTTTATAATTTCCTTTCGCACGACTGCCAAAAATAACGGCCGTTTGTACCGATGGGTAACGCGCCAAAACAGCGACAATTGCCGCTATGTCATCATCGCGTAAGCCAAAACGATCACTCATTCTCGCGATCCGTCATCGTTTTATGTAAAGCAGATAGCAAGGGGGCGTAACTGTCGCGGATGAGCGTTTCGACGGTAACGGCCGTTGCCTCATCATAAGTATGTGACATCAAATTGCGGTCACGCAAAATTTGCAACCAGATGTGTCCATCGCTGATTAACCCGCTCGTAAACGCCTGTTTTAACACCACACGAGGAGAATTCAGCCCGACAAATCCCTGCTCTTCCAGATAATCTTTGAGCATTTTCCACGCCAACTCAAACGTCATCTCAAAAAATTGGATGATGCCCGCTCGTTGGGCAATATCAGGCTCAGAAATATCCAAAGTCTGCTCCAGATGGGTCAACGCCTTGTTAAAATTTTGCTGTCGCTGCCGCCATCTCACATCTTCATCAACCATCTTGCACCTCGTTTATACACAACTTGAAACAGTAACAAAGAGCTAACCCATTCCAAGCACAAACTCAATTATCTGATCAACGGCCGTTAACTGTTCTGGTGGCAATATCGCAATCAACGCCCCCATTTTGGATTGAGGCACAGTATTGATATTGTAAAAATTAACGACACATTCAGTCGGCATCCCATCTTCTGGCGTTAAATACAGTTCCGATGGGACGTGGCGAATCGTTGTCGTAATCGCCGCCACTGTCACCGTATTTAGATGAGAAATAGCAGGATTGCGCGTTAAAATTAAAACGGGGCGGCGTTTATCGGGCCGTTTGAACGTGTACCAGCGAATTTCACCACGTCTCATCATCACCCCATACTTGCTCTGTACTCCACGCCTCTATCTCTACTAACTGTTGCGGAAGTCGCGCATATCCTTTCCGATCCTGCTTATCCCACTGATGAATTTTATACTGCCGCAACGCCGCCTCCAATGCCTGACGTATAAAAGCAGAGCGATTTGTACGTTCTATCTTTACAACATCATCAACCTGAAGCAGTAGTGATTCGCCTATCGTCATTTGGATGGTTTTCATAACAGCGTTCCCAATATGTTCTCATTCATTATTTTATATGGATACTTATCCACATAATACCTTACATAAAGATGTGTTGTCAATGCAAAAACGGCCGTTTATCCCAAACTAATCGTATGAATCGTGCGCCACGCCGCTTCCCCTTCCGCCCGCTGCATAAGGCGGAGTTCGGCGATGGGTGCTGAAAAACGGCCGTTTCCCAACTCCCCCTCCTTCAATTCAGCCAATGCCGCCGCAAAAGGCGCGTCCTCTAAATCCAACGCCAGCGTCAGATGGGGGCGAAAGCGGCGGTGCTTATCTTCGCCAATCGTATTAACCAGATGGGCGCGTATTGCCAACAGCGGATCCGTCGGGCGCACGCCCAGATAGATGACGCGCTTGCCAAACGTGTACACCCCGCCCATATCCAACTCGAACGATTTGAGCTTGGGCGACAGCCGATCCAGCCGATCAATCAACCCTTGCGCTCCTGCGCGGGTCGCCTTGCCGTTGCGCCAATATGTCCCCGCCACCGTCACATGCGGATCAACGATGGCGATGGATTTACCATCAACTTCCCCGCGTATTCTCTGAATTTGGTCGGCCAATTCCCCCGTCGGGAACGCGCCGATAAATAGTTGATAATCGCCAATACGCTGCCGCGTTGGTTTGGATGGTTTCTTCTTTTTATTATATGATTTTGCTGCTGATTTTTCGTAAAAGTTTTTATATGACATTGGTTCTAATTTCCTTGATATGGGACACTGATTTCACTGATGAACACTGATTGGCTTCGCTCTTTTTATCAGTGGAATCAGCGTAATCCGTGTCCCATTATTCTTTAAGCAAGCTCTTCCCAGACGGAGTGGTACGCGCCGATGGAGTCGAAATAATCAATTAAACGGCCGTAAAATGGGTCGCTGGTAATGGTGGCACTGTCGCCAATGACGATGAGTTTACGCCGCGCACGAGTCAAGGCGACATTCATGCGCCGCGTTTCGGCCAAAAAGCCGACTTCCCCTTTCACATTGGAGCGCACCAGCGAGATGATGACCGCCTCTTTTTCCCGCCCCTGAAAGCCATCGACTGAGCCGATTTCAATCGCGGCAGGCAACTGTTCGCGTAAAATTTGCACCTGCGCCGAGTACGGGGTGATGACGGCGATGTTGTCGGCTGGCACGTTGGCGGCCAGCAGTTGGTTTACCTTTTTCACGACGACCATCGCCTCTTCAGGGTTGCTGCGGCTGCTGCTGTCGATGGGTTGCACGTCGTCGTATCCTGCGCCGGCGGTATCTATGAAAGTAACGGCCGTTTTCAATAAATCGTCCCCCATCGCCCCCGCCAAGTCGGCCAAAAGATGGGTGGCAACGCTGCCGTCCGCCTGTAAATCGCCATCGTAAAATTCGGCCGAGCTAAACGCCATAATGTCCGCGTTCATACGATATTGCACATTCAATCGGCGGGCGATACTGTTCCCATCGCGCAAAATCAGTCGTTCCATCAGGCTTCTGCCGAACCCTTGCCGCGCCGCTGACCGCGACAAAATCGTGGGCGGCAACTGCTGGTGGTCGCCCGCCAACACCAGCTTGTGACTGCGGGCGATGGGTATCCATGCGGCAGGTTCCGTACTTTGCCCCGCTTCGTCGATGACGCATAAATCAAACTGCCGCTGTCCCAAAATCGTGCTGTCGATGGCCGTCAGGGTGGACAAAATAACCTTCGCCCCATCCAACGCCTGCTCGACGGCGCGGGCTTCCAGCCGCCGCGCTTCGTCCAGCAGTTGCCGCGCCTCATCGCGCAAGCCGCGCTTTTCGCCCGGCGCAGGCTTGGCACGGCGGAACTTGTCCGCCTGCCCAAACAGCCCATACGCCTCTTTTCGCAAACTGACCGCCAAGCGGTAATCGTTCTGCTCTTGCACGCGGGCATCGAGGGTGTACGCTTGCAATTCGGGCAAAATGCGGGCAGGATGCCCCAGCCGAATCAGCGACACGCCAGCGGCGACCAGCTTTTCGGCGATATTATCCACGCCCAAATTGCTGGGGGCGCAGGCGAGGATACGCTGATTTTGAGAAACGGCCGTTTCTATCAGCGCAGCCACCGTTGTCGTTTTGCCCGTGCCGGGCGGCCCGTGAATGATGGCAATATCCTCAGCCGCCAGCGCGTGTCGCACCGCTTCCTGTTGCGAAGGGTTCAGATGGGCGATGTGGACGTTTACATGCGTGGGGATGTTGTCGGTGACGAAAGCGGGAGGCTGCTCGCCGAGTATGATTTGGCGTAAAACGGCCGTTCTGTTCCCGTTCGCCGTCTCCACCCGCGTCAACGCCCGCTCCATCCGTTGGCGTGAAATTTCATCGCTGGCAAGCCGCACACAAAAGCTGTCCGCTTCCGAATCGGGCGATTGGTTCAGGGCGATTTCGCAACTCCGCTTGTTTAGACGACTGATAATGCCGCGCCATGAATGGGGCGATGAAACCCCTTCTTCGGCTAACAAAACGGGCGACCCCGTGGACAATCGGCTGAAGGGCAACGTCGCTTGCTCATTACGCGGCGACAGTTTCACCAGCACCCGCTCGCCCATCCCCACTTCCTCAGAACGAATGACCAAGCGTGTCAACCGATGCTCCGATTGTTTGTTTTTACCTGATTGCGCCTGTTCTTGCTCCGCTTTTGCCTCCATCGCCAACCAGCCGCGCAATTGGGTAAAATGGGGATGACTGTTGATGTTCGCTTTTTGCCACACGCGAATGTGGCGTGTGCCGACGGCGGCTCCATCCAGCAGGCGCACCAAGCGGGTGGCACGGCCGTCTGGCACTTCGACCGTCGCCAAGCCGCCGCTGATGTCAATTCTGCCAATGCGCTCTTTTTTCAGGCGGCCTTCTTCTATAAGAAGGCGCAAAACGGTGCCTTTTCCTGTCTTTGGGGGAAGTCCGTCGATGA
>CAYSDT010000133.1:5316-7626 GCA_964429835.1 uncultured Ardenticatenaceae bacterium
ATAAGAAGGCGCAAAACGGTGCCTTTTCCTGTCTTTGGGGGAAGTCCGTCGATGAATAGGTGTTCCATAGGGGGGACTGTAGCTGAAAACGGCCGTTGTTACCAGAAAAAACAAAATCCGCAGATTACGCAGATTTACGCAGATTAAAGATAAAAAATCTGCGTAAATCTGCGTAATCTACGGAGAATTTTTACTTTCTAACCGCGCTGTCTCTCAACGAATATCCAAATACCGCAACCGCGCCTTTTCAACCCGATAGCGACTCACTTCCACGCCAATGCCCGCACCTGTTGGTACAGCCATCGTGCTGTCTTCCGCGTTCAGCACAAACGTCGGCTCGGCGATGTCTTCGGCATAATACCGATCCGTCGCGGAGATGTCACCGGGCAAAGTGAAGTTGGGCAAGGTCGCCAGATGGATGTTGGCGGCGCGACCAATCCCTGTTTCCAACATGCCGCCGCACCAGAGCGGGATGCCCGCTTCTTGGGCAATATCGTGAATTTTCAACGCATTGGTGAAGCCGCCAACCCGCCCGACCTTCATATTTATGATGCGCCCCGCTTGCAAATCGACCATCGCTTGCGCGTCGGCGACGCTGTGGATGCTTTCATCGAGACAAACGGCCGTTTCCAGTTCCCGCTGCAACCGCGCATGATCAGCAATGTCATCATACCCCAACGGCTGTTCGATCATGATCAATTTGAACGGGTCAAGCTGTTTGAGCAGAGGTGCGTCGGCTAAGGTGAAGGCCGAATTTGCATCAGCCATCAGCCGCACGTCGGGATAGCGTTCGCGCACAAGGCGGATTGGCTCGATCAGCCAATCGGGGGAGATTTTCATTTTGATACGGCCGTATCCCGCCGCCACAAAGCCATCCACCCGCTCCAATAACGCCTCCACCGTCGGCTGAATGCCGATGCTTACGCCCACTTCCACGCGGTCGCGCACGCCGCCGAGCATTACTGACAGTGGCTTACCTTGCGCCTTCGCCAACAAGTCCCATATTGCGTTTTCAATCCCCGCTTTCGCCATCGGATGGCCGCGCACGGCGTTAAAAATGGGGGCAATGTCGTCCGTCGTTTCAATGTTTTTGCCCAACAGCGATGGGGCGAGGAAATCACGCAAAATATGCCACGCGGTTTCCATCGTTTCCGATGAGTACCATGGGCCAAGCCCAGCGGCAACTTC
Organism: uncultured Ardenticatenaceae bacterium; assembly: GCA_964429835.1. Lineage (GTDB taxonomy): Bacteria > Chloroflexota > Anaerolineae > Promineifilales > Promineifilaceae > S016-13. The sequence continues at coordinate 6,505 of CAYSDT010000133.1, forward strand.
GCCCCAGCCTGTTATGCCTTCGCTCTGCAATTCAACAAGAATACACGGCCGATTGCGTTCTATGCCAAAGCTGGTTTGAAAAGGATGCACCAATGGCATCGTAATATGATGTAGCTCGATACGTTCAATTCTCATCGAAATTTTTCTCCATTTGCGGAAAGACCTGACAGGTTTCACGAACACCTCTCGTTTTATACTGGTGTCGTAAAAAAACCTGTCAGGTCTCCCTGAAATTTTTCTCCATAAAATAGTAACAAAGGTCATCTTCGACCAATAAATCGGTAATTGTAAAGCCCATTTCAAATGCGCGTTCAAATAGGTCGCGGGCGTGAAGCCGCCAATCCAGCCCCCATTCCATATTGGCTTTTTTGACGGCTTGATAGTTGCGCGGAACGGCCGTTAGCACGCGCTCCTGTTCAAAAGCGGCGGCATCAATGCTGCCAACACGCCATATGCCATTGTCCTTAAAAGGGGGATTGATGATCGGGGTGTTAACGGCCGTTAATTCCCCAAAATCAGGCGATGGATGGCTTTCATCGGCGTGTGCTTGCACCCAATCCGAAGCGATGTGCCAATCGACGTAGAAGCGGTCGGTTGGCACGCCCCAGTTCAGCCCATCATGCCCTTCGCCGTAGACGTTGCGCTTGTAGGTGTTGCAAATTGTGCCTAATTTGTGGATGTTCAAACGGCCGTTTAACGTCTCCAACGGATCAAATGTCCACACAATGCGGTCGATTCCCATCGCCAGCACCGCGTCCCGCTGCGCCCATTTGATCTGCTGCCCCAACTTTTGCCCGCGATATTCGGGCAAAATGCCCGCCATATGGGAGTAGTGAATAAATTCCATCTTCTCGCTTACCCGATTTTCCTTGCCCGCAAATGATAAAAATCCCAAGCAGAAACCGACTGGTTTTTCATCATCCCACGCAAGCAAGACCACGCCGCCATTTTCTCTGGCAATGGTGATCGTCAGGTAGTCGGGGATGGAGATATTGCAATCGCCATCCCATGCGGCCATGATGATTTCTTCAACATGCCGCGCTCCTTTCATCGTTTTAATTGGTCGAATATCAATCATATTGGAATCGTACACTGATTTTGCGGATGAACACAGATAAATGA
>CAYSDT010000134.1:0-7619 GCA_964429835.1 uncultured Ardenticatenaceae bacterium
TAAATTTTTAATTTCAGTCGGGTTTCGCGAACCGCCCCTACGGGGCAAACGGACACCAACGTATTCACGGTTTATGTATGTTTTGCTCACTTCGTCCTAACGGATTAACGGCCGTTTTCCTGTTATCCTTTCTCCTATACGAGGAATTTAACCCTATAGGAGTACCCAATGAAGTACAAAATCGTTTTACTTATCGCACTTACACTTACTCTGTTTTCCATCCGCCCCGCCACTGAGCAACTTGAAGCAGGCAGCGGCATTTATGATGGCAGTTTGATATTCACAACTGAAGATTTTACATTTGAAACGATGGGAGAAACGGCCGTTTACACCTCGCCCCCCACCCCATCCCCCCTGCCTTTTAACGCCCTGTTTTCCTTATGGACGATGGATGGGGACGTGAACGATTTCGCCCTGCACATCCGCACCAGTAAAGCGGGGGAAACGTGGAGCGATTGGCAGCCAATCCCCGTCAACGACGATTGGACACGCGCCCAAGACCCCTACTTCGTCGGCGATGCCGCTCTCGTACCAAGCGATGATGATACGCACAATTATATGCAATATCGGCTGGAACTAAGTTCGCCCGACAGCATGGTCGAATCGTTAGAATTCACCTTTATCGACTCAACATCTGGCCCAACGGCCGAAGAGATGGTCGCCCAACAAGCCGCACTTGATGCCCAGCAACCGACCGAAATAACCGACGGCTACCCCAAACCGCCCGTCGTCAGCCGCGATGTGTGGTGTTTAGATGCCCGCTGTGACTACACCGACGGCATTTATTACTCAACGACAACCCATCTCGTCATTCACCATACCGCCGGCTACAACCATCCACTCGATTACGATTGGCCTAGCGTTGTACGCGCCATCTGGTATTACCACGCCATCAGCCGCGACTGGGGTGACATTGGCTACAATTATCTTATCGATCCAAACGGCGTACTATACGAAGGGCATATCGGCGGCGATGATGTTTCGGGAACGCACGCCAGCGGCGCAAACACGGGCAGCATGGGAATCTCATTTATGGGCAATTTCAGCACATTTACCCCCTATGACCCAATGATAGATTCAGCGATTGAGCTATTAGCGTGGAAAGCCGACCAAAGAAACATCAACGTCTTTGATGCGGACACAATGCCTTATCTTGGTTGGGGATTGCCCACTTTTTCAGGACATCGTGACGTGTATGGCGGCACAAATACGGCCTGCCCCGGCGATACATTATTTGGATTACTGCCATTTTTGCAACAAGAAGTCGCCGACAGTATCGGCTTTACCGACCCTGCGATTTACATTGATGAAATGAGCGATGCGTTCGCCATGAGCAACCCAACTATAAGCTGGTACGTCCCCGCTGGCGGCTGCGGCGACAGACAACACAGCTATTACACCTTTTCGGTGACGAATCCTGACCATGCAAGCAATTGGGGCGAATGGACGTTGGATGTGGCTGAAAACGGCCGTTATCAACTCGACGCATACGTTCCCTTCTGCATCACAGGCGGGGACGAAACGGGCGGGGCGACATACGACATCGACCACGCTGGCGGACATACCGCCGTCACCATCGATCAGCAAAGCGATGTTGGCTTATGGATTTCACTGGGCGAATTCGATCTGCTGGCAGACGAAGACGGCTTGGTGCGCTTGACGGATTTGACCGACACCGACACGGGGCTTGCTGTCTGGTTTGACAGCTTGCGGCTGGTGCGCGTGGGCGATGGGAATTTTGGAACAACGGCCGTTAATCTCACCCCCGCCAACGCCAGTTGGACAACCGCCCAAACCGTCGATTTTGAATGGGCGTTGACCAACCCCGAAAACATCATCACCAGCACATTGCAAGCGGCGACGGATGATGGATTTACAGACATTATTATGGAAACGGAGTGGACGACGGATATAACCAACCACACCATCCCCTTCACCCAAGATTACGCCGCCGTCCATTGGCGCGTACAACTCAATCTCAGCGATGGCACACAGTTCACATCCGATTCCACCACTTTCGGCATCGACAGCACGCCGCCAACGTCCACAATCACATCACTAACGCAGCCCGACGACATGACTTACGTCCTCACCCTTGACGGCGAAGACGCGCTGATTGGCGTGGAGTATTACAATGTGGAGTATCGGGAAGCGGAAAGCACGGACTGGATGGAACTTACCAGCGGCACAACCGCCAGCACAATTACGGCAACATTGCCCATCGTCGCCCACGTTTACGAATTCCGCTCGCAAGCGGTCGATCTGCTTGGCAACATCGAACCGCCACACGACGCACCTGATGCAGTCAGCACGCTTCCTATTATCGCAACGGCCGTTAATCTCACCCCCACCAACGACAGTTGGACGGCTCTGCAATCCGTCGATTTTGAATGGGAATTGACCAATCCCGAAAACATCGTCACCGTCACCTTGCAAGCGGCAACGGATGATGGGTTTACGGATATTGTTAGCGAAAGCGCGTGGCAAACGGCCGTTTCCAGCCATACCATCCCCTTCGCCCAAGATTACGCCGCCATTCATTGGCGCATACAACTCGAATTGGTCGATGGCGCACTATTCACATCCAGTTCCACCCATTTCGGCATCGACAGCACGCCGCCAACGTCCACAATCACATCGCTCACCGAGCCTGACGACGTGACTTACGTCCTCACCCTTGCTGGTGAAGACGTGCTGATTGGGGTGGAGTATTACAATGTCGAGTATCGGGAAGCGGGAAGCGCGGGCTGGATGGAACTCATCAGCGGCACAACGAACAGCACGATTACAGCGACGTTACCCATCGTCATCCAGCCGTATGAATTCCGCTCACAAGCGGTCGATCTACTTGGCAACACCGAACCGCCGCACGATGCGCCTGATGCGGTCAGCAGCATACCTGTTATCGCAACGGCCGTTAATCTCACACCCGCAAATAATGGTTGGACAACCACACAAACTGTCACTCTGGAATGGGCATTGACGAACCCCGAAAACATCATCACCGTCACCTTGCAAGCGGCGACGGATGATGGGTTCACGGATATTGTTAGCGAAAGCGCGTGGCAAACGGCCGTTTCCAGCCATACCATCCCCTTCGCCCAAGATTACGCCGCCATTCATTGGCGCGTACAACTGGACATGGTGAACGGCAGCCACTTCATCTCCGATTCCACCCAATTCGGCATCGACAGCACGCCGCCAAGCTCCACCATCACCGCCCTATATCTATACAACGACGGGGATTACAGTATCAATATCGAAAGCGCAGACGCGCTTGCTGGCGTTGATTATTACAATGTAGAGTATCGGGAATTAGGCGAAACGACGTGGACATCGCTCATCAGCAACACAACGGGAAGCAGCATTCAATTTACGCCGCCCGTCATCACCCAAACGTATGAATTCCGCTCGCAAGCGGTCGATATGCTCGGCAATATCGAAGCGCCCCACGCCCTGCCCGATGCGGTCAGCAGTGATGCGATTCTACTGTCAAATGAAGTCTTTCTGCCCATCGTGCTGAAGAATTAGAACGGGAGCAGGGGGGATGAGGAGCAGGGGAGATTATTAAATCTCCAATTTCTCCCCCTCTCCCCTGCACCCCCGCTCCCCTGCTCCCTAAACTAGTCGCCCATACAACCACCAATACATTTCTGCTGGATACGCCCGCGCCCATTCAATCGGCCAGACAAATTCACCAATCAGCCATTGATGGCGCAGCGTTTGATCGACGGTGTTCATTTGATTGATCGCTTCATCGTCTACCTGATACGGTTTGTCTGCCAATAGTTGGGCAAGCACAGCAACCATCACCCGTGCTTCAACGGCCGTTTTATACCCAGCAACCGCCCGCGAATGCTCTTCTCGTAAATCTTTAAGATATTCCCCCCATTGGTGCAATCGGGCGAGAATTTCTTTGTTCGCCTTTTTCTCAAACTGCACAGTTTGGGGGGCGATGGCTTGTTGGATGGTGGAAACGGCCGTTTGTAACCGCATCTGCTCATCCCCATTCAATAAATCAGCCAGAGCCAACAACCGTTGCTGGCGCATAAAATAGCCGCCCAACGTCAACGTCGGCATTCCCCCCACCCCGATATTCCAAAACAACCCATCACTAGCGACATACGCAGGCATCAACGCCGCCATCGCTTCCATAATTTCCAAATCAAAAGCCAGTTTCTCTAATCCAGTACGCATTTTCATCTCCATAACAGGTCAATCAATGATCAATGGTCAATTATTAATTGTCAATTGTCAATTCTCAATTGTCAATGACGCATATTCGTAAACTTAACGAATATCTTTAACTGTCATTCCCGCGTAGGCGGGAATCCACGGCTCTAAAAGAAAATGGATTCCTGCCTTCGCAGGAATGACAAATCGTTAAGTTTACGATAATGGTCAATGAAGGTTGTGTACGATATTAACCTGCCGTTGACAATTGATCATTGACAATTTCTCTACGCATCATACAAAAATATCATTGGTAAGGTGATATTTTGCGTTATAATCTGCCGCTGATTATAACGTAACAGGCATTAACATTGCCATTGACTTGCAAGTTGCAACTTGCCATCTACCTATGAAACGATTACTCCCCCTCTTTCTTCTGTTCGCTCTACTGCTTACCATCCCCGCCTACGCACAGGAAAACAACGTCAATCTTGCCCATGTCGAAGTTGCCCTGTGGCCTGATTTTGACGACCCGTCCATGCTCGTACTGGTGACAGGCACAATGCCCGAAGATGCCGAACTGCCCGCTGACATCATCTTTCCCTTACCAGATGGGTACAATCGGCTCGTGGTCGCTCGTGTCACCGACGATGGCAACATGATTGACGATATGGAAACGCTGGAAACGGCAAACAGCGTCACCTTTTCCTCATCTGAGCCCCGTTTTCGCATTGAGTATTATGTACCATACACGGCCGATGACGATCAGCGTCAGTTTGATTTCACATGGGAATCACCAGATTTAGATGTGGACACCTTTCAAGTGACCGTGCAACGGCCAGCCGCAGCCACAGAACTCACACTGGAACCCGCATCCGTCGGTGAAGTGTTCAGCGACCGCACAGGGTTGACGGAGTATCTGCTGGGAGAACTTCCCATGCCAGCAGGCACAACATACGAAGTAACGGCCGATTATACCGTCAACAGCCGACTGCTTTCTGTAGACATCCTCAACGACAGCAATCTGCCAACAGCAGATGGTGATGATGCGCCTGCACCTGCCCCCGCGCCCGCGCCTGCCCCATCTCCCGCCGCCGAAGATAACAGCACCTTAATCATGATCTTCGGTACCATCGGGCTGTTGCTAATCGCAACGGCCGTTGGGTGGTACATCTACATCAGCAGCCAACAAAATAGCAAACCGCCACAACGACCAAAACCAACCCCTTCTAAAAAGAAGCGGGTGAAAGCGGTCGGCTTCTGTCACGAATGCGGCTCGTCATTGACGGCTGGGGCTAAGTTCTGTGCTTCTTGTGGAACGGCCGTTAAGAAGAAGTAGACTCGTTTTTGGGCGACCACAAGGGTCGCCCCTACAGAGGCCGAAATGGTAGGGGTAAAGACCTGACAGGTTTCATCAAGACCTCTTGTTTTACACGAGTATCTTTGAAAAACCTGTCAGGTCTCCCCAAAATATTGAGAAGATACGAGCCGTTCAACATATGCAACATTTTTTTATTCCCCCATTTGATAGTGATTACGTCACCTTTTCGGCCGAGCAAGAACGGCAGATGGCGCGTGTTTTACGCATGAACGCAGGCGATCATGTGATCGCACTCGACAATAGCGGTTGGGAATTTGAAGTAGAGCTAACGGGCGATGGGCGTGGGCGTGTGCTGAAAAAACGGCAACCCCTCACCGAATCGATCCATCATCTGACCGTTTATTTGAGCGTGATTAAGTGGGATAAATTTGAGTATGCACTGCAAAAGGGGACAGAAGTGGGGGTCGCTCGCTTTGTACCTGTCATCAGCGCACATAGTTTTCTGCAAAAAACGGCCGTTATTAAACCAAACCGTCAAAAACGATGGCGACGCATCATCGCCGAATCGGCCGAACAGTGCCGCCGCAGTCGCCTGTCCGTGCTGGCCGAGCCGATGCTGCTGGCCGACGCGATGGCCGAATGGTCAACCTACGATTACGCCTTCATGCCCGCCGTCTACGCCAAAGCAGAAACGGTCAGCTTACGGGCGATGGAGCTACCATCAACCCCGCAAAAATTGGCGTTGGCAATTGGCCCAGAGGGTGGATTTACGGATGAAGAGGTGAAAAACGGCCGTTTTCACTCTGCCATCCCCGTCAGTTTAGGAAAACGGGTGCTGCGGGCAGAAACGGCCGTTGTTGTTGCTAGTGCGTTATTATTAACAGAATAAGAAATTGTCAATTGTTAATTGTCAACGAATACACGCCGTTGACAATTGATCATTGATCATTGACAATTGACCATTATTCAAGCAATGTACCCGCAAATTGTGGGCGGCCACGCATGAAATCGGCAATCGCCGTTGCCCGTTTGCCCGCAAGCTGAATCGTTTCTAAAACCAACATCCCATCACCCGTACAAACGGCCGTTAATTTCCGATCCGCATCATACAAAACCTGCCCCGCCGTCGTTCCCCACTGTTCAGCCAATGGTTTCACGTTAAGAATTTTGAGCGATTTGCCCTGCCAATGGGTGAACGCGCCCGGCCAGGGGGTCATGGCACGCACACGACGGTCAAGATTAACGGCCGTTTCATCCCAATTCAACGCCCCATCCGCCTTCGTAATCATCGGCGCGTAAGTTGAAGCCTCATTTTCTTGGGCGATGGGGGTCATGTCACCCGCCAAAATCGGGGCAAGATGACGACGCATCATATCTGCGCCCAGTGCGGCCAGACGATCATGCAGGGAAACGGCCGTTTCGTCAGCATGAAGCGGAATTGCCTCGCTCACAAACATACCGCCCGTGTCCAACCCCTTGTCCATCTGCATCAACGTCACCCCGCTTTCACCATCACCCGACAAAATCGCGTGTTGAATGGGGGACGCGCCACGCCATCGGGGCAGCAAAGACGCATGAACATTGATGCAGCCATGCGGCGGCATTTCGAGAAGAAACGGCCGTAAAATCTGCCCAAATGCAACTACGATGATGACATCGGCGTTCCACTCACGCAGGGGAGCAACGGCCGTTTCTGTTCGTAATGATTTAGGTTGGTAGACGGGGATATTAGCCGCCAACGCCGCCTCTTTTACAGGCGAGAAGCGAAGCTTTTTGCCCCGTCCTGCGCGTTTATCGGGCTGTGTCACCACGCCGACGACCTCATGTGTTTCGATGAGGGCGTGCAAGCTGGGTACAGCAAAATCGGGTGTTCCCATGAAAATTATTTTAGCCATGTGTAATTTTATCTGGTTCTAGCAGCGTTTGTACCTTTGAAGTATCTTCTCAATATTTCGGGGAGACCTGACAGGTTTTTCAAAGGTACTCGTGTAAAACAAGAGGTCTTGATGAAACCTGTCAGGTCTTTACCCCAAGTTATTGAGATGTTACCCTTTGAACATGATTCAAAACAAGAAAAATCATCTTTACAATGCGTTGTCGTATCGGGCGACCATAAAGGTCGCCC
>CAYSDT010000135.1:0-2135 GCA_964429835.1 uncultured Ardenticatenaceae bacterium
ATCATCCCGCCCCGCTTCCAACCAGTCGCGCAAGCGCGGCCATTCACGCAGCAAAGCCTCATGCGCCACTTCCACCGTCGCCTCACGGGTGATGGGATCGCGGTCAAAGGAAAGCAGCCGATAACGGCCGTATATATCCAAAACCCCCTCAATCGGTGCATTCAACGCCGTCAATTCAGAGTGCGGCACGCGGCGACGGGTGTCCTCCACCCCCTCGCCCAGCGTGACCAGACGCAGGAATAGTTGATGCACCGCTTCATGGCCGTCCCCATCCAACTCTTGATAAATTTCTTCAGCACGGCGACTGAGTGCGCCAGCCACGCCGCCAATCTCCTCATAAGCGGATTGGGTCAGAAAACGGCCGTTTCGTCGTTCGTACAGTTCCGTCAGCGCATATTGCAACAAGGGCAATGCGCCCGGCTGTTCGTTCACATCAGCAGCAATGGCGGCGATGAGGCCAGGTTCGGCCGTCACGCCGACCGCTTGCGCCGGCCCATTGATCGCCTGCTCTAACTCGACGGCATTCAATGGCAAAATGAGTTCGGTATGCTCGCGCAGCAGTTCGCCCAATCCTGCATATTGCAATGGGCGGTCATAAAAATCTGCCCGCAGGGTGATGATGACGCGCAAACGAGAACGGGGGTCGGTAACGGCCGTTACCAAGCTGTCAATAAAATGCGTCCGCGCCGCCTCATCTGTGACCAGCGTGAATAACTCCTCAAATTGATCGACTAACAGCAGCAATTCGCTGGGGCGATGGCTTTCCTGATCGGGAGGCAAAATACGCTTCACTGTGCGAATCAAGCCGCGCTCATCTTTTTGCAGCGGCTCGATAAGGCTGGGCGGTGGATTGACGGCCACATGCAGCAAAGCGGCCTCCAACTCTTCCAACGGATGCGTTCCCGGTGTCATCTCCACGATGAACCAATTTTCAGAACCATCCACATCGCCCCGTCGCAGAGCGGGAATCAGCCCCGCTTTGACAACGCTGGATTTGCCGCTGCCGCTGGGGCCGACGATGGCGAGGAAGCGATTGGGAGCAGGGGAGCGGGGGGGAAGGGGAGCGGGGGTGAGGCGGGATGTGAGTTGTTGGATGAGATCGTTTCGGCCGAAGAAGTGGGTGTGGTCGGTTTCTTGGAACGGCCGTAATCCTTTGTATGGATTGGGGAGGTTGGCGGGCAACGGTTCGATGATCGTTGCGGGCAATGCGCTCCCTTTGGCGCGGTAGACCGCTTCACGAAAAGCGCGGGCGACGGATAGGGCATCTGGATAACGGCCGTTTGGCTTTTTTGCCGTCGCCCGTTGAATTACCTCATCTACGAATGGGGAAATATCCGCGTTTTGTTCGTGAATTAAGGGGAGCGGCTCGTTGAGATGCTTGTGAATCAGGGTTGCCAACGCCGCATCGCTGAACGGCTTTTGCCCCGTCAACAGCGCGTACAAAATAATGCCAAAGCTGTAAATATCGGTAGCGGCGGTGATGGGTTCGCTTAGCACTTGTTCTGGCGAAATATAGGCGGGCGAGCCGATGATGGCTCCCATTTCAGTCAACTGATGGTCGTCGGTCAAATCTTTGGCGATGCCAAAATCAGAAAGATAAGCATTGCCATCGTCGTCAAGCAAAATGTTGGCTGGTTTAAGATCGCGGTGGATAACACCATTTTGATGGGCGACCGCGAGGGCGGCGGCAATTTGATCTGTGATGGTAACGGCCGTTTCCAACGATACCCCTCCCTCCTGCAATTTTTCTTCCAGACTACCGCCGCGCAAAAGCCGCATCACCAAATACGCCCCATCTGGATCGCGCCAATAATCGTACAACGGCACAATATGGGGATGTTCCAGACGGGCGACGGTACGCGCTTCCGTTTCAAAACGGCGGATAAAATCGGGATGGTTGGCGTATTCTGGTAAGATGATTTTAATCGCCACTTCGCGCCCCACAACAGGTTGGCGGGCGCGATGGACAGCACCAAACGCCCCCGCGCCAATCTCTTCCATCAATTCATAGCCGCGAACGTGATCCAATTGGACGGGTACGAATTCCATCGACCCGCTTTTGATCTGTTCGTACAGCGCGGCGGTGCGTGCGGTTGGTGTCATCCCCAACTCTTTCGCCAGCAATTGGCTGTACG
>CAYSDT010000135.1:2235-7619 GCA_964429835.1 uncultured Ardenticatenaceae bacterium
GTTGCTGTCTACCAGATAAAAATCGTTGAGAAAGTCGCCCGCGTATAAGGCGATGGCTTGCTCTAATCGGCTCTGACAATCAAGGCAACTGTACAAGTCTGGGTGTGAATGATGGTTGATCGCGTCGATTAACTGTTCAAAATCGTATACATCAAGCGTGTAATCCACTTCTGGATTGATTCCAATTGTTAATCGCTCGCTCAAAATAAACGGGGCAGCCTCCTCGCCGCGTGCGTCGGACAGCATTTTGCGTAATTGATACACGGTCTGGCGCAAATTGGTCTGCGCCGATTCGCGGGGCAAGCCGGGCCAAAGCAAATCCATCAACTTTTCACGAAGGATGGGGGCGCACCCTTCGACGGCAAGATGGATAAGCAGGGCTTGTACTTTATTGGTGCGGAATTTTTGCAGCAAACGGCCGTTTGCTTCGGCGTTGAATGTTCCTAGTAATTGCAAGGATATAGTGGACATAGGGACTCCTGATTGGTGTTTAACGAACAGCGTGAACAGATATTTTGCATCATAGCATAAAAACTCTGCTTGTGGGCAATTGTTCACGGTAATATGAAAAATGTTCACGGAGCGGTGTACCGATATGTTCACGGAGGGTTCACGGGGCGATTGGATAATAAACGGTATGAAAAACAAAGCGGCTTATCTATCTTATTTGTTGAGAGTGTGGCAGGTGGAAGAAAACGGCCGTTTCAATTGGCATGGGTCGCTGGAAAAGACAGGCGGCCGTCGGGAAATGTATTTTATCGATCCAGATGATCTGTTCGCATTTTTGCACACGCAAATGCAAAAGATTGAAGACAGTCAAAATGACGCTCTGCCATGCAGAGCAGGAGAATGTGATGATAGGCGCACTGATGGTAAAGAAGAACTTGGCAAAGTCGTTTCAATATCTGAATGACAAAGATTTATCTGGTTTTATGTCGGCTTGGGCTGATGAGGGGGTGTTTATGTACCCTCTGGACTTTCCAGAGAAGGGGGTTTTTGAGGGGAAAACGGCCGTTGAAGGATGGTTCAAATTATTCTTGGACAGCTATAAAACCATCGCGTTTGATGTTCATACGATTTGCGTGGAAAACATATTTGATATGACGGGTAACAACATCGGCATCGCCCAGTGGGACAAGGAAATGGTTACCCATGAAGGCGAAATTGAACGATACAGCGGCACAACTGTTGTCACCATTCGTGGCGGCAAGGTGGTGATGGCTAAAGATTACTTCTTTGATCCAGAATGATTTCGGAATAACTGCTGAAAAACAATACTCTGCAATGCAGAGAGGGGGTGTGAAAAATGAAAATCAAATATCTATTTATTGCCAACTCGGTCGTATTGCTCATGCACGGCTTGGGCTTTTTGTTCATGCCAGATATGACCATGTCCTATTACGGCGTTACGTTAGGGGCTGGCGGCATACTTGTCGCTCGTTGGCTGGGCGGGGTGCAGCTTGGCAATGCGCTGCTGACTTGGCTCACGCGCAATGAACCCACATCAGTCGCCCGACAAGCGATTGTGACGGCACTGTTCTTTGCTTGGACGGCCGCTTTCATCACTGGCTTAATGGCTCAATTTGCAGGAACAATGAACGGGCTGGGCTGGTCAAGCGTGGCGATTTCGTTGGCGTTGATGGTGGGGTTTGGCTATTTTAGGTTGCGTGATTAACGGCCATTGACCGATATGTAACAATAGAAAAACAAAAAATAAACGTATGTATCAAGACTTTACTGAAAAAGAGGTCGAAACCCAATATGGCGAATAGTTGAATTTTCCAGTGAGATCGTATTAATAAAACAGATCAAGGAGGCTCTAATGGAAATATAAAGATAATTCAGTACTCAAAGAAAATTTCAACAAATTACAAATAAAATAAAAAAGGAAGGTTTAAAAATGAATACTTTAGATGGCATTGATAATGCTATAGCAATATTGGGAACATATGCAGCATTAATGGCGGTACTGGCTGTCATGGTTGAAGCCGTAATCAGTTGGCTGAAAATTCCAGGTAATTCACCAATTAAGGGAAAACCATCACCAGAAGAAGTCTTAAATGAAGTGAAAATTTGGCTCAAGGAAGATGAAGAAGAGCTTCAGCGAGGAAGAATAGATGCCCTCAACAAAGCACTTGTATCTGTTGGTGAAACGACGAACCTATTAACAATGGACTCTGATGTTAGTGATATAACTAAGGCTGCGAGTAAAGCTTCCTCTAGGTATTTTGAGCATGAACAAAGAAGGCGAGGGACAATTCGATTATTTGCAATACTTTTAGGTATATTATTTGCATACATTTTCCAAATCGACACACTGGAAATTTTGGGAGATCTGCTTGGGCAAGCTCAAGCTACCGATATGTCTGTAGATACATCCACCTTACATATTGCTGGAATAATCCTCAGCGGGTTTGCAGCCAGTACGGGTTCAAGTTTCTGGCATGACCAAGCAGCAAAGCTACGCGGCCTTAAAAATACAAAAGATTCCGTAAGTGAATTGATGAGTAAGGATTTAGTTGCTGATACTACTATCTTTGAGATAGAAGCGCATACAGGTAATGATGATATAGATACAGTTGCTGATATGATTGGCAAACCTGATAAGCTATAATTATGTCAACTGATATAGTCATGAATCAGTTAATTAAATAGTATACTTCACTGACATGGTGGATTTTTGGTGATGATAGCATCGTGTTTTATATAAGTTGATGAAAAAACGGCCGTTATCTTTGCAGGTAACGGCCGTTTTTGTTACCCGTATCTAAAGTTGGATATTCCCTTTTACATTGAGATATTTTATAATGGAAGGAGTCCTCATTAAATATGAAAAACTTTACATTACAGGGAGTTAAATCATGAGTGATATTCTGCAAACAGTTGGCCTTCATAAAGCATACCAAATGGGAGAAGTGACCGTAAACGCGCTGCAAGGCGTGGATTTCGCGGTCAAAAAGGGGGAATTTGTCGCCATCATGGGCGCATCTGGCTCTGGTAAATCGACGTTGCTGCATCTACTTGGTGGATTGGACACGCCCAGCGATGGCGAAGTGATGCTGGGCGGGCAGCGATTGGCGCATCTCGGCGACGATGACATCACGATTGTGCGACGGCGACAGATTGGATTTATCTTCCAGTTTTTCAATCTACTCCCCACGTTAACGGCCGCTGAAAATGTAGCATTACCCTTGTTGATAGACGGCCGTTCCCTCAACGAATACAACCTCCGCATAAACGAACTGCTTACACTCGTTGGCTTAGGCGACCGTCAAGATCACAAGCCCGACCAACTCTCAGGCGGCCAGCAACAGCGGGTCGCCATCGCCCGCGCCCTCGTCACCGATCCCGTCATCGTCCTTGCCGACGAACCTACTGGTAATCTGGATAGCGAATCTGGCGAAGATATTCTGCGCCTGTTGCGCCGCGCCTGCGATGAAAAAGAGCAAACCATCGTCATGGTGACGCATGATCCCAAAGCTGCCGATTATGCAGATCGGATTGTGCGATTAAAGGATGGGCTAGTCGAGATGTAGTAATGCTTTAAGGAGGATAGATGTCCAAACTTAATCATTACTTCTGGAACCCATCAGAAAAACGCTTGCGGGCGGGCTGGCGATTAACATTGCAGTTGATGCTGAATCTTGGTGGAGCCATCGTATTTGTGACGCTGGTACCGTATACACCGCTAAATCAATGGCCGACTCTGGTAAAAGATGCTGTTGGATATTCGATACTGCTGGCAATTACGCTGTTCAGCGTTTGGTTTGCTGGCTGTTTCTTTGATCGGCGTGAATGGCGCGACTTTGGCATTACGCCGACACAATCGATCTGGCGGCAAGATTTTGGCGTGGGGGCGGCGGTCGGCATGGGGCTAATCATTTTGTTGGCGGGGATCGCTGTCGCGCTGGGGATCATTCGGTTAGAACTTACTTTTACCTCTGGCATTGCTGGCTTGCCCTTTCCTGTTGCCATACTGATGACGTTGTTGACATATGGCGCGGTGGGTTGTTTTGAAGAATCCGCACGCGCCTATCAGATACGCAATTTATTTGAAGGATTCGCTGATACACGGCTTGGTTTACGCGGCGCGGCGGTAATTTCTGTCAGCGGCGCGGCGATGTTGTCGGTGATGATGCACAGCGGTACGCCACTATTTCTGCTCTATGTTTTTGTCAGTATGTCGATACTGGGGTTGTTTTATCTGCTCACGGGGCGGGCGGCGATGGCGATGGGGTATCACGTCGCATGGGATTTTACGCTAACGGCCGTTTTCGGTATTGGCGCATTGCTGGGAGAGAGTGAATATGTCGGCCTTTTTACGCCGCATTTGACCGATTTGGTGCAGACAGGCGGGGATGGAGTAGAGATTAACGGGGTGCTGATTCTGATGGCAACGGCCGTTGTCGTATTACAAATAACCTCATGGTTACCGTTACTCGGCTGGGTACATTGGCGCACAGGGCATGTGCGTATACGCGCAAAAATGGCTTACCCGACATTGAGAAGTAAGGATTAAAATCTTATGCGCTCCACAAAAAGCCTCGTCTGGCGAAACCTGACCGCCCACCCCTTACGCAGCACATTAACCGCGCTGGCAATCACGCTTGGCGTGGGGATGGTGTTGGCAACGGCCGTTATCGGTCAAGCAGCCAATCAACAAATCACAGCCCTCGAAGCAGGGACAGCAGCCCAAAGCGACAGCACCCTCTCCACGATGATGCTGCAAGTCGGATTAGCGATGGTCGGCATGATCATCCTTTTTGCGGCCGCGTTTGTGATAATG
The DNA here is from genome assembly GCA_964429835.1 of uncultured Ardenticatenaceae bacterium. Taxonomy (GTDB): domain Bacteria; phylum Chloroflexota; class Anaerolineae; order Promineifilales; family Promineifilaceae; genus S016-13. The sequence continues at coordinate 7,022 of CAYSDT010000135.1, forward strand.
AACGCCTTCGCCATGTCCATCACCGCCCGTACCCGTGAAATTGGGTCGCTGCGGACGTTGGGGATGACCCGCCGCCAGATATTGAATCAGGTGATGGCTGAGGCGGGGCTGCTCGGTTTGATCGGCGCGGCCGTTGGTATTCCCGTCGGCGTGGGGCTGGCTTGGTTGGTGATGGTGTTGCGCGATACCGTACCTGACGGCGGCCTGATTGTGCCGTGGTGGGGCATTATTTTAAGCCTTGTTTTGGGATTGACGACGACGATGGCGGGCGCGTTACAACCCGCTTACCGTGCCAGTAAATTATCGCCGTTGATGGCGATGCAGAGTAGAGTGCAGGCAACGAAAAACCCATCCCGCACGCCAAAAATTGGCATTATTCTGTTTTTCAGCCTGCTTATCGGCTTGCCCGCTGTCGCTTTTATTTGGCAAGCCAATTATATCCAGTCGAACATATTGTTGGCGGTTGGGATTATGGGGCTGCTAACGGCCGTTCTCCTCATCCTCCCCCTCCTAATTGCCCCCATGACAGGAGTCGCACGGCCGTTTCTCACCCGTTATTTTGGCACAGTCGGCCGATTGGCCGCCGACAACATTACCC
>CAYSDT010000136.1:0-7603 GCA_964429835.1 uncultured Ardenticatenaceae bacterium
AACCATCACCCCCTGAAACCCTATTGAGCAGGGTAATCGCATGAAGCCCACTGAAAGCGGGCTATTTTGAACGCGCTTTCAGCGCGTTTTTTGTATCAGACATCGGTTTTTAACCGATGTCACAAAAACTTAAATACTGGACGTATCCCGTTGATAATTGACAATTCCCCCTCCCCCACCTAAACATCGGAAAAACCAGTTGTCACCATAACCCACGCAAGCATATAATACATAAAAAAGCAGGGACAATTCGCCCTTGCTGATTATTACGAGGAATTTCTATGTCAATTTTATGGGCAATCGGCGGTTTTTTAATCGTCCTCACCCCTATCGTGTTGGTACACGAGCTTGGTCACTTCACGGCCGCACGTCTTTCTAACATCAAAGTCGATGAATTCGGCTTTGGGCTGCCCCCCCGCGCCCTTATCATCGCCAAGCGCGGCGGCACTATTTTTTCACTCAACTGGATTCCATTAGGCGGCTTTGTGCGCCCTGCTGGCGAAGATGACCCTGATGTTCCCGGCGGTTTAGCGGGCGCGTCCAAGCGGGCGCGGCTGTTTGTGCTTTCTGCTGGTGCGGGGGCGAACTTCATCATGGCCTTTTTCGTCTTTTGGATTTCATTCATGCTTGGTGCGCCAGCCGTCACCGTGAACAGCGTAAATCTGGACTCTCCAGCTGAATCGGCTGGTTTACAAGCCGATGATATTATTTTACAAGCAAATGGGATAGATGTGGAAAATTCTAGCGTACTGACAACGCTTGTGTATCAGGAAGCGGGCAACCCCATCACCCTGCTGATTGAGCATGATGGCGAAGAACAGACCATCACCCTTACGCCGCGTTTGCCAGAAGAGTATGACAGCGCGACGGATGGGCCGACGGGCATTACCATCGGTTATTCAGATAATGGCAAACGGCTTAATCATGGGGTGGTTGAATCGGCCGTTTTGGCTGTTAATTCGATTGTTGATTACGTCAGACTGTTTTTCCGTATGCCGATGATGTTGATTAGCGGTGAAATGACGGCCGCTGAAGCGCGGCCTGTCAGCGTCGTGGGCATCAGCCAGATTGCGGGGCAAGCGGCCGAAGCGTCCGTCTTTTTGGGCAATGTGTATCCCCTTTTGGACATGATGGCTTTCATCAGCATCGCATTAGGATTGACAAATTTATTGCCGATTCCGGCGTTGGATGGCGGGCGGATTTTATTTGTGCTAATCGAAGCGGTTCGCGGACGACGCATTGAGCCTGAGAAAGAGGGCATGGTGCATATGATCGGCATGATGTTACTGCTTGGGTTGATGGTCTTTATGATTGTGCAGGATGTTGTGAATCCGATTATTCCGTTTTAAGAAATAGTCCGCAGATTTCGCAGATTTACGCAGATTACAAAAATGAGGGTTAAATACAGTCCATAACTTTGATTGTCATTCCTGTGAAGGCAGGAATCGATTTCTCTGGGAAACAGTGGATTCCCGCCTACGCGGGAATGACAGTTGGAAGATAAGGGCGACTACAAGGGTCGGTCCCTACAGGTGACAAAGATATTATGAGTACAGAAGAACAAGAACAAGAACAAGAAGAAATGGAAGATAAACGGCCGTTTACAGAAATACTACACGGCCTTTTACACGGCGATGACATCATCTACAACGATTTGCCGCGCCTGTCCGATTTGCACGGGGATGATTTTGCCCTGTTCAAGACCGAATGGAGCAAGATAGACGAGGAACGTCGTAACATCATCGCCCATCATTTGACTGATATTACCGAAGTCAATTTTGTCGTTGATTTTGAGTCGGTGTTCGTGCTTATGCTGAGTGATGAGAACAGTGATGTTCGTATTACGGGGTTGAATGGATTGTGGGATTCGGTCAATGTGGCGTTGATCCCCGTCATTTTGGGGATAGCGCATGATGACGAGGTTGTGGATGTGCAGGTGGCGGCGGCGCGGACGTTGACTCATTATGTCCTGCTGGCTGAGTGGGAAGAGTTACCCATCGCCGCCGTTGCCCCCATCGCCCCGTCGTTGATTGAACTGTATGATGAGCCACAAACGGCCGTTTCCCTCAAAGCCGCCATCCTCGAAGCAATCAGCCCCGCGCCCCACCCGCGCCTGCCCGTTATGATCGAAGATGCGTACAGCAGCCCCGACCGCCAACTACGCCTCAGCGCGATATTTGCGATGGGCGGCACGGCCGACGAACGCTGGCTGCCCATCCTGATTGAAGAAATGGACGGCTATCAGGTGGATGTTCGCATTGAGGCGATTCGGGCGATTGGGTTGATTGGGGACGAAACGGCCGTTCCTGAACTCATCAACCAATTAGCCGACGAAGACGACGACATCATCGCCATCACCATTCAAGCATTGGGGGAAATCGGGGGCGACGAAGCAAGCGAAACCCTGCGTAACCTGCTCGAAAACCCCGACTACGAACAGCACGAAGACCTCATCGACGAAGCGTTAGAAATCGCCCACATCCTGTACGAAATCGAACACATGCACACTCCAGACGAGTTCGACGGCCTGAACGGGCATCATTAGGGAGATGAGGAGATGAGGAGCAGGGGAGATGAGGGGATTCGCGTCTCCCCCTCTCCCCTGCTCCCCTGCTCCCCCGCTCCCCTGCCCCCCATCCCCCATGACCGACGTTATCGCCGTCCTCACCCAGAACATCCTGCCCATTTTTGTCGTCGCCTTCTTCGGCTTCGTCCTGCAAAAGTGGAAACATTTAGATAAAAAAGCGTTATCAACGGCCGTTTTATACATTTTCAGCCCCGCCCTCGTTTTTCACTCCCTCGTCAACACCCAACTTGCAGGCAACGAAATGGGTCGCCTCATTTTATACACCATCGCCGTCATTTTCAGCATGGGACTGCTCGCGTGGCTCGTCGCCCGTGCGCTCAAACTGTCACGCAGCGATACCGCCCTGCTGCTGCTCGTCGTCATGTTTGGCAACGCTGGCAATTACGGCCTCACGCTCAACAAATTACGCTACGGCGAAGATGGCTTGTCGCTGGCAATCGTCTATTACATCACCAGCACGATTATGGTGTACACCGTCGGCATGTTCATCGCTTCCGCCGGACAAATGGCGTGGCGCGACGCGCTGGCAAAATTGCTCCGTCTGCCCCCCGTTCACGCCGTCGTCTTGGCGATGGTCGTCTATAATTTTCACATCACCGTCCCCGCCCCCGTCATGCGCGGCGTTGAATTGGCCGGGCAAGCGACGATTCCGCTCATGATCATCGTGCTGGGAATGCAACTTGCTGATCTGCACGGCAAACCAACGTGGAAATTGACCATCCCCGCCGTCAGCCTGCGCTTGCTCGTCTCCCCGTTCATCGCCGTTTTCGTTGCGGGGGTGATGGGGCTGTCTGGATTAGGCCGCTCGGTGTCCATCGTGGAGGTGATGATGCCAACGGCCGTTATCACCATGATTATCGCCTCCGAATTTGACATGAATCAAACGGCCGTTACCAGCATCGTCGCCATTTCCACCTTGCTCAGTCCGTTCACCATCGCCGTGGCGATTACGTTATTGGGGTTATGATGATCCGCAGATTTCGCAAATTTTCGCAGATTTTTTATCTGATTTTTTTTAGCTGGCGAATGAATTCGCGCCTACATCTGCAAAGTCGGCCTTCGCCGACTAAGAACACAGTCGGCGAAGGCCGACTTCGCAGCCGTTGCTGCGGTTTTAACCGCCACGCAACACGCCGATCTTTGCAAATTCTTGTTGTGTTCCTACCCATGTTATTCGCTATGCGAATTATGGCGCAGGAATCGGCGTTGATTAGCTCCCATTCAACGGCCGTTTCCCATTTTGGACAAGCACTCACCTTTGATCTCATCGCCGAAGCGGACGCGCCCATCACCCAAGCCAGCCTCTTTTTTCGCGCCGAAGGGATGGACGACACGTTCACCGTCGATCTGCCTATCGCCACCGCCGACAACGTGATTGCCCTCACCTACACCGCTGACTTAGCCGACATCCATCTCGACCCATTTACAACCATCCGTTATTGGTGGCGACTGCAAACGGCCGTTGGTGACACAATCGACATCCCGCCGCAAACGCTGCGCTACGAAGATGACCGCTTCGTCTGGCAAACCATGTCCGACGACAACGCCACCGTGCATTGGGTGGGCGATGGAGCCGCGATGGGGCAATTGGCATTGGACATTGTGGGCGAAAGCACACCAAAATTGGCGACGGTTTTCCAAGCGACAGCCACCACCACCCCGCTCGATCTCTACATCTACCCCACCGCCGCCGATTTACGCGCCGCCCTGCAACTGAACGGGCAAGATTGGGTCGGCGCACACGCTGACCCCGCGCTGGGGGTGATGTTGCTCAGCGCGGCCAACAGCCGCACCGCCGCCGCCGATCTGCGCCAAGCCATCCCCCACGAAATGAGCCACCACGCCCTCTACCAGACTGCACCCTACGCCCAATTCCCCGTCTGGTTTGATGAGGGGCTGGCTTCCACAATGGAAAGCGTGCCAGACGCGGGGTATGGGGTTGTGATGGAAACGGCCGTTGCCAACGAAACCCTCATCCCCATCGCCGACCTGTGCCACGCCTTCCCCACCAACGCCGAACAAACCATCCTCGCCTACGCCGAAAGCGCATCATTTGTGCGCTACATTCAAACAACTTATGGAGATGACGGAAACGGCCGTCTCATCGCCGCCTACGGCGATGGGGCCGACTGTTTTTCAGGCGTAGAACGGGCGTTAGGGGTATCATTGGCAGAGGTAGAGGCTGGCTGGTTACACGAATCCGAACCGCAAAGCCCCCTCTCAATCGCATGGAAACAAAGCCGATTATGGCTGCTGTTATTAGCAGGCGGCGGACTTCTCAGTCTACTGCTTACGAGGAAATAATCATGTTAAAACACTCTGTTATTGACAAAGATAAATCGTACACCTTTAGCGACTATTTCAAGTTAGACCCACCCATCAGGGACTTATTAGCCTACTTTGGCTACACCTATGAGATGCAAGATTACCCCTTGCCAAAAGGGGATGTGGATTTACGGCCGTTTGAGCCTGTCAGGGACACCATAAAGGGCAATTTATATCAGGTCAACCTCTCCAGTAAAATGGCACGTCGAGAAGCGTTGATTGCACCTGTAATCCTTGCCGTCGCCCGTCAATTAAAAGCACTCGTCGAGATTGAATATGTTATCAATGTCAACGACCAGCTAAAAGGTAGCTTAGATTACCTTATACAACAACAAAACAATTTTCTCGTCGTCGAAGCCAAAAACAGTGATTTACGCAACGGGTTTACCCAACTCGCCGTAGAACTGATTGCAATGGATAAATGGTTCGACAATGGCGACATAATTTATGGTGCCGTATCCATGGGTGAAACATGGCGGTTTGGCATCCTTAATCGACAGACAAAAGTTATCACACGCGACATGAATATGTTCGTCGTCCCAACCGATTTGGATGATTTATTACAGATATTGCTTGCCATTTTACAAGGAGAATAAGGGATAAAGATGCTGACCCTATCTATAACAACATGACTGACAACTCACAAGATTTTGCCCGCGCTTACATGCAAGGCACACAACTATTACATCAAGGCAAAGCCGAAAAGGCGATACGGCCGCTGGAAAAAGCACATGCCCTTGACCCCGCCCATGTGGACGCGGCGATCAATTTGAGCGGAGCTTACGTTTTGCGTAAGCAGTTCAAGAAAGCAGTCATCCTGCTAGAACCATTCAGCCAAAGCGACCCCGATCACATCATGATCTGGACAAATTTGGGCGCGGCCTATTTAGGCAACCCCGTTTTGGCGAATGATGATGAGCAATTAAAGGCGATTCACGCCTTCAAAATGGCTCTGGAAATCAATCCCATCGCCCCCAACGCGGCGTATAACATTGGGCTGATTTATTATCGGCGCAACGATCCCATCAACGCCGCCACCTATTTTCAAAAGGCAGTACAAGCCGACCCGCACGACCGTGATGCCCGCGCCCTTCTGGAACGGATGCGGCAAGGGTTGGAAGATTAACATGTAGGGGCGGTTCGCGAACCGCCCCTACGGGAATGACCAATGAGTACCCGTTCCCTCGTAGACACCCGCATTTTGCAACGTGAATACCTGCTGGCAATCAGCCGGGCGTTGACGGCTGAATTAGACCTGAAAGACGTGTTACGCATCATTTTACAATCGGCAGTGGAGTTTGTCGGCGGGCGGGCGGGGATGATTGTGCTGGCTGATCCGCACATTGAGACGTTGCGGGTTGCGGCCGTTTATGGCATTCCGCCACAGATGGTCGATTATTTTGAGCCGTTGGTGCGCGGTGTGCCGTACATTTCAGGACGCGAGCGGGAAGCGTTGCCAGAATTAACCCGCCACCTGCAAGCCATCGCTGAAAAGGTGGATTTGGGATTGGATCAGGTCGTTCGGTTGCCGATGGGGTATGGGGATCAAGTCATTGGGCTGATTTATGTGTTCCAATCGGGGAATTTGCATTTTGGGCAAGACACGGCCGTTTTACTGAGCAGTTTCGCCCAACAAGCGGCCATCGCCGTTAAAAATGCGCGGCTGTACACGCAGGTACAACAGGAAAAGCAACGATTGGGCGCAATCATGGAACAAAGCGCTGACGGGGTGATGATTCTCAACGAAGAGTTGGAAATCACCGTCTTCAATCGCGCCCTGAGCAACATGACCAATTGGAACGCCGACGATGCCATCGGGCAATTGCATGAGGATGTGATGGTGTGGCAGGCGTTGAAAAGCGATACGACGCTGGAGCAGGCATTGGCAGACGGTTGGCCGTTGCCGGGTGCGGCGCATCTGTATGTGGAAGGCGAGTTTGCACCGCGTGAAATAAACGGCCGTGTTACACTCGGCATCACTTACGCGCCGCTGTTGGACACAAACGGCCGTATGACCGACATCATCGCCAATGTACGCGACTTAACGCGCTATCGTGAAGAAGAGTTACTGCAAAAAACGTTCATTTCCATCGTCAGCCACGAGCTGAAAACGCCTGTTTCCATCATCAAAGGATACGCTGGCACATTGCGGCGGCAAGATGCAAATTGGTCACCTGAGATTTTGGATGAGTCGTTAGCCATCATCGAAGAGGAGGCGGACAGCCTGACCGATTTGATCGATAATTTATTGGAAGCATCACGCTTGCAAGCGGGGACATTTGCGCTGGAGATGGGTGAAGAGGTGATGTTGGATCGGTTGGCAACGGCCGTTATGCGTAAATTCAAACCGCAGAGCGACAATCACACCTTCCGCCTCGTGTTCCCATCCCCCTTCCCCGCCGTCTGGGGCGACGAGCGGCGATTGACGCAAGTGCTGAATAATCTTGTCAGCAACGCCATCAAATACAGCCCCGATGGTGGGCTGATCACCCTCAGCGGCGACATCCATCCCGACCATGTCACCTTTTCCATCGCCGATGAAGGGATTGGAATTCCTGAACATCAACGGCATCGCATTTTTCAACAGTTTTCGCGGCTGGACAACGCCCTCAGCCGCCAAACAGAAGGGACAGGATTAGGGCTGTTTTTATCAAAATCAATTATCGAAGCGCATAACGGCCGTGTTTGGTT
>CAYSDT010000137.1:0-7550 GCA_964429835.1 uncultured Ardenticatenaceae bacterium
CATGAAAAGAACAATCCACGCCCCAACAGGCACAACATTACATTGCAAAGGATGGCTGCAAGAAGCAGCGTACCGTATGATTCAAAACAACCTCGACCCCGAAGTCGCCTACGACCCTGATAACCTCATCGTCTACGGCGGGCGTGGCCGGGCGGCGCGAAATTGGGAGGCATTTGATGCCATCCTCGATTCCCTGCGCGAACTGGAAAATGACGAAACGCTGCTGGTGCAAAGCGGCAAACCCGTCGCCGTTTTCCGCACGCACACCGACGCGCCCCGCGTCCTCATCGCCAATTCCAACATGGTTCCCCATTGGGCGACGCAGAAAAACTTTGACCAATGGGAAGCGGAAGGGCTGATTATGTACGGCCAAATGACGGCCGGAAGCTGGATTTACATCGGCACACAGGGCATTTTGCAGGGGACGTTTGAAACCTTTGCCGAAGCTGGCAAACAAGCAGGATGGCCCTCGCTCAAGGGCAAATTGGTACTGACGGGCGGCTTAGGTGAGATGGGCGGCGCACAGCCGTTGGCCGTCACTATGAACGGCGGTGTTGCCCTTGTCGTTGAAGTGGACGCAGCCCGCGCCCGCCGTCAACTCGACCATCGCTACATTGATGAGGTGGCTGATAATGTGGACGATGCGCTTAAACGGGCGCAGCACTTTCTCGATGCGGGCGAACCGCGCTCCATCGGCATCATCGGCAACGCGGCCGATGTGTTCCCCGCGCTGTTGGAACGCGGGATTGTTCCCGATATTGTGACTGATCAGACCTCAGCACATGATTTTTTGGCGTATTACCCGAACGGGATGAGTTTTGAGGAAGGCAGAAAACTGCTTGCGGCCGATCCAGATGAATTTGCCCGCTTATCAGCCAAATCAATGGCGCAACATTGCGCGGCGATGGTTGAATTTCAAAAACGAGGATCCATCGTGTTTGATTATGGCAATAATTTACGCCAACGCGCTTTTGATGAAGGCGTGGAAGAGGCGTTTAGCTATCCAGGATTTGTGCCGGCTTATATACGGCCGTTATTCTGCGAAGGTAAAGGGCCGTTCCGATGGGTCGCCCTCAGCGGCGATCCCGAAGATATTTACGCGACGGATCGCGCCATTTTGGAGCTATTCCCCGACGACGAAGCGTTGCACCGCTGGATTCCGATGGCGCAAGAGCAAGTCGCCTTTCAGGGATTGCCCGCCCGCATTTGCTGGCTGGGATACGGCGAACGCCATCTGGCGGGGCTGAAATTTAATGAAATGGTTGCTAGTGGCGAACTAAAAGCACCCATCGTTATTGGGCGCGATCATTTAGATGGAGGTTCCGTCGCCAGCCCCAACCGTGAAACGGAAGCGATGAAAGACGGCTCCGACGCGATTGCCGATTGGCCGATTTTGAATGCGATGATTAACGCGGTCAGCGGCGCGACGTGGGTCAGTTTCCATCACGGCGGCGGTGTGGGGATTGGGTACAGTTTGCACGCTGGGCAGGTCATCGTTGCCGATGGCACGCCAGAAGCGGCGGCACGATTGGAGCGGGTGCTGACCGTCGATCCAGGTATGGGCGTTGTGCGCCATGTGGACGCGGGTTATGATCGGGCGATTGAAGTGGCGAAAGAGCGCGGCGTTAAAATTCCGATGATGGAATAGAGCTAGAGTCTGGGCTTGGTGTTGTCAAGCCCATATGTATCAAGTTGAGAACAAATTCGCATCTTATGTAAAGAATAGAACGCGGATGGGGGCGGATTTAACGGATAAACGCGGATTTTTCTTTTTTATCCGCGTTTATCCGCCCCATCTGCGTCTAAAAATCCTTAGCTTGATACGCATGGGGCTTGGTGTTGCTAAGTCCTTTTTATGAGGGTAATTATGAAGAATAGTAAATACGTTGTTTTATTGATTGGGGCGTTATTGTTAGTCGGCTGTCAGATGCCTTTTCCTGACACGGGTGAGGTGACAGATGAGACGGTGGGACAACCAACGGCCGTTTCTGACCCCAATGCAACCTCCCTTCCTGACGGGAGCGGTTCAATCGACCCAAATGTGGGCGGCGGTGCGCCAAATATGATGCCAGCGACGAATGAGCCGACGGCCGAACCTGTTGAAGTGACGGAAACGGCCGTTTCACCAACTTCTACATCTGCACCACCAACGGAAACGGCCGTTCCGCCGACCATCGCCCCCACCGCGACCAGTGAACCAACGGCAACTACCGAACCAACAGCGACAGCAATTCCACCAACGGCCGTTTCTCAACTCACCCACACCGTTGCGCCCGGCGAAAATCTGTACCGCATCAGCTTGCAATATGGGTTATCGTGGCCTGAAGTGGCAGAAGCAAATGGCATCACAAACCCCGACGGCATCGTCGTTGGGCAGGTGTTGATTATTCCGACGCAGTAAGGACGTGAAAAATTGATAATTGATAATTGTGGTTCTTTGAGTAATTGTGGGGTGAGGGCTTGGCAACACCAAGCCCGTACAGTAGGGGCTTGGCGTTGCCAAGCCCAATAACCCCATAAAATCTCAAAGAGCCTCAATTATCAATTCTATTAATTCCCAACCAAAGGTTTGTAGGCGATGACTAACTCGTGACCATCGCCCAATAGTTCAAACAGTCCCATCGCCACCTTGTACGCCTCACCATTGCGATACCCCCTATCCTGATTGAGAATTGTCAACAGTTTGTACAGCCCTGTGGGATAATCAGGCTTGTTTAGGGCGCGGGCGACTTGCTCATAAGTGATGGCAAGGTCGTCGTTGCCGCCGCCTTTGCCCATCGCGCAGAGAAACGCGGCGAGGGGCATTAGTTTGACAGCGGCGGCATCGGTCAGGCCGTCCAGTTGGATTTTTGCGCTGCATCCTTTGCCTTGCCCCAGCAACGTGCGTGCCTGTTGCAGACGGGCGGCGGGTGTGCCAGTTGCCGCTTTTTGGGCGACTGGTTTCTTGGACGCAGGCTTGCCTGACGCGCTGGGTAACTGTTGAATGAAGGAGCGTACTTGCGATTCGGGCAATGCGCCGACAAATTCGTTGACAACACGGCCGTTTACAAACGCTTTAACCGCTGGAATGCCCTGAATGCTGTACTGCATCGCAATCTGTTGATTTTGGTCGGTGTTGAGCTTTGCCAGCACGAAAGTACTGCTTGGTTCATTGACTAATCGTTCCAAAATTGGGCCTAACATGCGGCAGGGGCCGCACCATGGAGCCCAAAAATCGACGACGATGGGGGTTTTATGTGATTGTTGAATAACGGCCGTTTGCCAGTCCGCCGCGTTGACATCTATTACTTTGTTCATCTGTGTAATCCTCTATTGTTCAAAATTTATTTCGGGCGGAATTGTATCGCAATGGGGTGTTCGTGGGAATAGAAATTTTGACTGTACACAGATTACATTGATTTTTGTCTGCTGTAACCATCTTCCCCCCTTTGCATCTAAAAAGTCGAATACGATAAATAGAGCAGATTGCCATCACCATTTACACAATCACACGCAATTTGATAAACAAAACAGAGGTATAACAAGTATGAACATGGTTATTGATTTCCCCGGCGGCGCACGAGTTGACGCACATTTTGGCCCTTACACAGTCCCCACCGACCAACCCCCTTATGGCGGCGGCGTGGCGACGGCTCCCACTCCCTTCGCCGTTTTCTTGTCATCCATCGGCACATGCGCGGGCATTTATGTGCTGGGTTTCTGCCAACAACGCGGCATCCCCGCAGAAGACATCCGCATCGTGCAAAGTTTACGCGCTAACCCGATGACAGGCATGGTCGCTGAGGTTATCCTCGACATCCAACTTCCGCCCAGCTTCCCAGAAAAATATAGAACGGCCGTTATTCGTTCTGCCGATCAATGTGCGGTCAAAAAACATTTTGAATATCCCCCCACATTTTCCATTAAAACATCCGTCATGGAGCAAGTGGCAAGCAGCAAGTAGCAAGTGATAAGTGGCAGGTGGCGCATGAAAGTTGCACACTTGCCACTTGCATAGCTTGCAACTTTCACGCGCACACGATAAAGTGTGCGTATGGTAAATACGACAAAAACTAAATCTGAACGCGAGCTAATCGCACGGCTAAAAACAGGCGACAAGGCGGCATGGTCGGAATGTCTAGAAACACATTCGCCCAACGTGTACGCCCTCGCCCTGCGGCTGATGGGCAGCGAAACTGAGGCCGAAGATGTGTTGCAAGAGACGTTCATGAACGCCTACAAAGCGATTGGTTCGTTTGAAGGGCGATCTGGACTTGGCACATGGCTGTATCGCATCACTTATAATGCGTCAATGATGCGATTGCGCCGCCCAAACAAGGAATTTGTGTCTGTTGAAGACACGATGATGGCTGAAGACGGCCGTTTAATTCCCGAACAACTCTTCGATTGGTGTTGCTTGCCCGAACAAGAGTTTGAGACTGACGAAGTAAAAGTACGGCTGGAACAAGCAATTCAACAGTTGCCTGAAAAATACAAAGCGGTCTTTGTATTGCGCGAACTGGAAGAATTATCGACACAAGAAACGGCAGATGCGCTTGATTTAACCGTTGGGGCAACAAAAGTACGACTCCATCGCGCCCGCTTATGGTTGCGCGAGCGGCTATCCCCCTATTTTACCGAAATGGCGACAGCCGACGTGAGAACAGAGGAAGGTGTATAATGTCAGATAATTGCCACCATTTGCTAGACGATTTGTCATCATACCTTGATGGTGAAGCGTCGGCCGCCCTTTGTGCTGAAATCGAACGCCATCTGGAAACTTGCGAAAATTGTCGTGTCGTCGTGGACACGATGAACAAAACGGTTCTGCTTTACCGCGACCTGCCTCAACCCACTCTCCCCGATGATGTGCGTACCCGCCTTTATCAATCGCTGGACTTGGAAATGTTCATGCAGGAATGACCTGACAGGTTTTCTCAGGATATTCGTATAAAACAACAGGTTATAATAAAACCTGTCAGGTCTTAGATTCACATCAAGCCTAATCCCCAAAAATCAACAATTGCATTTTAACACCGATTAAAATCGGTGTCTGATACACAGAAGCCCGCTGAAAGCGGGCTAGTGTTGCTTGGCGAAAGGCTCAGGCGACAATTGTCAAAAACACCGAAGAACTTCCGCCAGCGTGTACTAATCTTAACGCGCTTTCAGCGCGTTTCCTGTGTCAGGCATCGGTTTTTAACCGATGTCACAGAAATATCCCAGCCTTGCCTCCAAACTAAAATGCACCCCGTTTTCGCTTCCCAGTTTCTTCCGTTATAATCTCCATAAGTGGTAATATCGAGTCACATTCGTTCAGTAATGGAGTACCATCAACATGAGTACCAATGAAAAGGAAAAGCATCCCCTGTTAATTATTCTTGGCTGGATCACACTTGTCATCGGTGTGATGACTCTAGTGGTCTTCGTCTACAAAGGGGAATCTTTACAACCATCAAAACGTTGGTTAATCTCGCTGTTTTTTCTACTCATTCTTCTAGTCGTTGGACTTACTCTTTTATATCTGGGGGGAGATATGAAATCATTGGGTATTTCGGGAGGAATTTTAGGCGTTGCTTCTTTCCTCATAAATATCGGTATTTATACACGACTGGGTATCACCCAAATGATCGAAAGTACACTAGATCGCAAATTTGCAGGAACAATCACTCTTTTTATACTATCCTTTTCCCTCTGGATGGCATTTTTTCATATTGCCTATGCGAAGGCGACCGATGGTCAATCCTTATCAAAATTGTCATCTTACCGCTATAAAATAGTGATGTTCCTATTCAAATTGCCGTCTTATGGTTATGCACTGGTAACACTATTCCTTATTTTTGGATTAGTCTATAAATATGTCATTCTGGGTGTGGATGTAGACTTAGGCATAATAATAGAAACAATGATTGTGGCGGTTGGTGCAGGCATCTTTATGTATCTCCATACACAAACTAAAAGTGACCGTACAGATGCGTGAAGAAGACATCTGAACAGTTTGTATGGATGGATTTGTTATGCAAAACGGCCGTTTGCCGTCTTTCAATTTTGATTTTTAGGTGTCTTCTCAATATTTCGGGGAGACCTGACAGGTTTTTTGACGGTACTCGTGTAAAACGAAAGGCGTTAGTGAAACCTGTCAGGTCTTTTCCACAGTTTATTGAGATATTACATTTTTAGATAAATGTACTGAGGCTGGCAAAGAAATTACCAATAAAAATAGTTACGCTAATTTTTTCATCAATCGCCAATGATTCTGACCTGCTTCTGGATCATAAGAAACTTCGTCCATCAATTCACGAATAAGAAACAATCCATATCCGCGTATTAACGCATCTTCAAGGTCTGGCTCAGTCGTTGCCGCCAGATCGAACTGTTGCCCCGTATCATACAGATCTACAACAATGTGGGTTGGTTCCTCATCAAGGGAAATCTCTATTTTAATGCGCCCTCCTTCACCAGCGTAAGCGTGTTCCACAATGTTTGTGCAAATTTCATGCACAGCCAAAATGATATTATAAATCAGCGCGTCACGTTCAGAGAGATTCTCTGCGTGTTCCAAAACGGCCGTTAAACTGCTGGATACAACGTTTAGATACTTAAACGTCGCTGGAATGTCAAGTCGAAAAATAATATCGTAGTTTACTTGATCCATGGAAGGCCTCTTACCTGTTAACAAATTAGCGGTTAAATGATTAGAGTCCACTGAAAAAAGGTCAACTTCTGCCCATCAAGATATGAATCCTGCCGGGATGAAAAGTTGAATTTTTTGGTTTCAACACCTTTTTTCAGTAGAGTCACCATTAAACCGCCACCCTTTTAATCACCATTACCGTCTGATCATCATATTGAGCAGTACCTTCGCTAAACGTATTTACAGCTTGGTATAACTCCTCTGCAATTTCCTGCGCGGGTCTGGTTATCAATGTCTCGACCAGTGTCAGCAATCGGTCATACCCAAACATCTCCTCCTCGACATTGTACGCCTCACTCAGCCCGTCAGTGGCAACGACCAACACATCACCTAATGCAAAATCCAGCTTCTGGTCTTCTGAGAAGCTGGTCGGCAAAATGCCCATAGCCGTTCCATCCGCTTCCAACAGGCGAGCCTTGCCTCCAATCGGGCAATAAATAACTGGCGAATGTCCCGCATTCGCGTAGATCAATTCTTGCGTACATGGTTTATATTGACCGATAAAAACGGTGGCAAACATGCTGACTTCGGTGAAATCATCATATAAATGCTCGTTAGAGCGACCGACAACAATTGCTGGTGTCTGCAAGACGGTATCATACACATTCGAGCGCATTACCGTGCGCGTCATCGCCATCAGGATGGCGGCAGACATCCCCTTGCCTGATATATCACCAACCATGAAGGTAAACGGCCGTTCGTCCAACTCCAGGAAATCATAAAAATCACCACCAACCTGTAAGGCCGGCCGCGAACTAGCCCAAAAATCAATACCTGATACAAGGGGCATCTGTTGTGGCAACAACTCCTTTTGCACCCGCTGAGCCAATTCCATCTCCGTTTGCATCTTGGCTTGCTGCAACTTATTACGATAAAG
>CAYSDT010000138.1:0-5474 GCA_964429835.1 uncultured Ardenticatenaceae bacterium
TTGTTGGCGTACTGCAAATTGCCTTTCAGCGAACGGTCGCGCACGTCCAATTCGATGGTCGCGCCGTTGGCACGCAGTTGGGTGGCAATTTGCACCGCATAAGCGTAATCGGCAAAAGTGACGGGGATGATGAGGGCATCGGGCGGCGTGTCTGTCCCATCGCTTCCCTGCTCATCTTCGAGTGCCAAACAGAGCCGTTCTAGACCATAAGCAAAGCCGACGGCGGGGACGTTTTTCGTGCCGCCCAAGACCGTCGCCAACTCATCGTAGCGGCCACCGCCGCATAGTTGCAAAGCATCGCGTCCTTCGCCGTGATAAATTTCAAAAAGTGTGCCTGTGTAATACTGCATGCCGCGTGTCAAGCCCAAATCGAGTTGCACACGGCTGGAATCGAGGCCGTACATCGTTAAAATATCGAGTACACGACGGAGTTCGTCCAAAACGGCCGTTTCTCCCATTCCATACTCTTCCATCAATTTTTGCGCGGCGGTTAAAACGGCCGTTTGTTCCCCAACCAGCCCGCCCAACGCCTCCATAAATGACAACGCCTGCTCCACTCGCGCCGACTGATCACTGCTTTGCATCTTCGCCAGCAGCCGATCTACGATCTGCTCAGTCGAACGCGCCCCTGTGATGTTTATATTCATGCTGCTGAGGAAATTGGAAACGGCCGTTCGTGATTCTTCCACGCTCAGCCCCGCCAACAAGCCAGCAAGCTGCTCATCCGTATCGCTACCCGTCGTTTTCGCCAGCGATGGGTAAATTTCATGCACACGTTCACGCAACGCCGCTTTGCCATCGCTCCGCAACCGCTCCATATTGGCGATGAGGAAATTTTGCAGTCGATTATCCAGCCCTAAATCGGCCAGAAAGGTCGTCAACAAGCCGATATTGCCGATGAGTACGCGGTAATTTTTCAACCCAATCTCATCCAGCCCCGCACAGGCGATGTGGATCGCTTCGGCATCGGCGGCACTGTGCGCCGCACCGATCAGTTCAAGGCCGACGGCCGTAAATTGGCGGTAGCGTCCCCGTTGCGGTTTTTCATAACGGAAGACGGGGCCTGCGTAATGGAGGCGAATGGGTAACGGCCGTTCTTGTAAATTATTCACATACGCCCGCATCACCGACGCGGTCATCTCTGGCCGCAAGCAAAGCCGCCGATCCTGATGTTTGAAATCATACAAGCGGCCAACAATGTCCGCCCCCGATTTTCGCAAATGCAGATCGGTATACTCGACCACAGGCACGCCAATCGGCCGATAGCCAAATTGACGGAACTGTTGCTCTAGCTGTTGTTGTACTCGTTGCGCGGCTTCATATTCGGTCGGCAACACATCAATCATGCCGCGTACTCGTTGTAATTTTGGTGGTGATGTCATCTTTTATTTCCTATGTTATTAATATGGGGACGCAGATAAGGGGAAAACGCGGATATAATTATCTAATTTCAGTGCCAATAATTTGCAACTCATTTCTACCAAAATTAATCACCAAACCAACCTTGATGCCAAGAGCTTTCAAATAGGTGCGTGTTTTGATGTAATCATATGTAGGTGGTGCGTCAAGCGTTGCTCGTACCAGCAACAAAAATCGATCTTCAACAAACATATGCTGTGTTGTTTGGTTTCCTACCCTTTTTCCCTTCCATTGAGCCGTTATATTTACATCACTGATGCACTTGATTCCATGATGGGCAAGTTCTACAGCAATTATTTTACGATAAACTATCTCTGAGTAGCCAGTCTCGTAACGCTTTCCCAAATTTAAAATAATTTGCCGAACTTTCAGTAAAATTTGTCTATCACTGTCGCTAAGATGAGAACGTATACGATCATAATCCTCGTAAATTTCCATTTCAGGCGGTTCGTATGCCAGCCTCTTTATCCCTACCTTGGAATGTGCAAAATTAATTAACATCCCAAGATTTTTCTCAAATAATTTCAGATAGTGTATCGTCTGTGCATAATTTCGTGAAGGGAAGTCCTTTCCCTTAAAATCTGGTAATACTTTTAGCTCAAAAATCACCTTATCCCATGCGATTATATCAGGTTCAAAGACATAAATCTCAACACCACGATGTATTAAAGATCGTCGAGGCTTTTGTAATGTTGGAATGCCATGTTCACGGAAATTTTCAACTAACGCCTGATGATAAATCTCTTCCGACCATCCTCCTCCCATCTGGTTCCGCACCTCAAAAATAAGTCCGATTGCTTGCTCGGTCTCCCTCTCGTGTAACAATTCCATAATCCCCCTGCCAAATTTTTATCTGCGTTCTTCCGTATCTGCGCCTTAAATCATGTGGCTCAATTCTATAAACAGAAGTTATCACGAGTTACGGTTCAAGTGATGAAAAATAGTCGCGGACGTAGCCTTTCATGCCGAGTGGAATGTAATCATCGGAGAGGGCTTCGTAGGCGGCGTTGCGGTAGTCGCCGAAGACTTGATTGTAGGGGACGAGACTGTTTTCGTTCGTAAATTCGGTCGGGGTTTCGTTGAGCAGACTGCCGCAATCGGCGGGGTTGGCGAGGCAGTTGGCTTCTAATTCTAAATCAACGCCATTTACGCCGCTGAGATCGACGTAATCGGGAACGAAGACATTTTCGGCGTGACCGCCGCCTTCGCCCAAGCCATTTTGACCTTCGCCTTGTTCAGAACCGTTGCCCTGTCCTTGCCCTTCGCCCTCACCTTGCCCCTGCCCTTCGCCCTGACTGGGTTGTTGCCCTTGATTGCCTTCGCCTTGTCCTTGACCTTGCTGGTCAGATTGGGCGATATCGTCGCGGCTTTCACCGAGTTGACCAGCGGCATTTTGCGCGGCTTCAGCAACGGCCGTTTCCTGTGATCGTTCCTGCAATGTCCCCGCCGCCTCTCTGAGAGCCTGTTGCGCCGCTTCAATATCTCCGTTTTGCAACGCCTGCGACGCTTCCGCCAACTGCTCTGCTAATTGACTGTCCACCCCTTCGAGCGCGGCGGCCGCTTCGGCCAAATCTTGTGCCAATTGGGCCAGTTCCTCCGCGCTCATGTCGGCTAATTCATCGGCTAATTGCGCCGCTTCAACGGCCGCACTGGACAAATTACCATCTTGCAACGCTTCGCCAAGCGGCTGGCTGTTTTCATTATCGGCGAGGGGTTGCCCCGCGCTTTCAAGCTGTTCTCGCAATGAATCGGTGCTGTTGTCGTTGCCCAGTTCGCGCAAATCCGCTTCCGCTTCGGAAAGAACAGCGACTGCGCCTTCTTGACTAAGCCCGCCTTCGCCCAACCCTTCGAGCGCGGTTTCGACAGGTTCGAGAACCTCATCTTTTTGCGCGTCGGTGAGGTCAGGGTTTTCTTGAATCTCCTCGCTTAACGCTTCGAGACTGCTGATTTGCTCTTCGATTGTTTTTTGGATGGCGCGGCTTTGCAACAGAATGTCGGTTTGTGGATTGGGCAGGAGGATGGCGGCTGCCAACAGCCCCATCGCCCCCGCAATGATCGCCCAATCTTGCCAATGCAGGCGCAGGGGCAAGGCGGCACTGTTTATGGTGGAAACGGCCGTTAATGTGTCCTCCAACTGCTTATCAACAAACGCAGACGGCACAACGATGGTTTCATTATGCAGTTCAACTGCCGTGCTGGCGCGTTCTTGTAAATGGAATTGGCGGTCGGCAAAGCGGGCGCGATGGGTCAAATCGTGCCGTCGCCACAGCAGGACGATGATGCCGATGAATAAAGCGGCCGTTGCTAATGCAAGGGCGATGGTGCCGACTTCACGATTGGTAAACAGTGGTTGTAATCGGGCGGCGGCGGCAACCATCACCGCCAGCAACAAGCCAGCCAGCAGCGCACGCGGCAGCCAAAGAAGGCCATCGCATAATCGCCGACGGCTGTCCCAGCGACGAAGTTGATCGGTTAGTTGCTCGAATCCACGTTCCATAACGAGGGGTGGGGGAGCAGGGGAGCAGGGGAGCGGGGGAGCAAGGGGGAGGATAATCTCCTCATCTCCCCTGCTCCTCATCCCCTCATCTCCTAATCGCCGTCGGGCAAAATCCAGTTCAGCAGTGCGCTGACGACGCTGATGATGATGGCGGCGAGGAAAATCGACCAAACGCTGCTGAAAAAGCCCATGTTGAAATCCATAAGGCCCGCGATCCACATCGTTAAGGCCAGCATGGCGGCGTTGATGACCAGCGTAAACAAGCCGAGTGTGATGATGGTAAATGGTAACGAAAATAGTTTAATAATCGGCTTGATGAAGGTGTTGACCAAGCCAAAGATGACAGCGAGGAACAGCCAGCCTAACACGCCGTCTACCATATCGCCGCCACCTAATATCCATGCCGCCGCCCACAGGGCGATGGCGTTTACAATGATACTGATAAGCATTCTTTTCATGAAAATCTCCTTTGTTCAATTACGGTTAATCGTCGCATTATAGCATGATTTGGGGTGGGTGGGGATCGAGCAATCGCACAAAGTACTCGGTTGACGCGGATTATGGTAGGGTGCTGATAAAAAACATATTTTTCTATCAGCGTTCCACCGTGTCAGCGTCTTTATGTAAAGATAAAATTAGTATGCAATCGCCCCGCACAAAGTACAATTTTACGGTATCATCACCCCCTTATTGAAAATATGGAGTGTGAGCATATGATGATGAAGAAACTAATGTTGTTATTGTTGCTGTTTATTACCGCCTGCACGGCCGTTTCTGACCCAACCCCCCTGCCGCCAACGGCAACCATCGCCCCAACCGTGACCCCATCACCCACACCAGAACCGATTGCGTACCCCATCCATTACGACTACACCGTCGTCAACAGCTACCCGCATGATGCGGGCGCGTTTACGCAAGGGTTGTTGTGGTACGATAATTCGCTATACGAAGGCACGGGCTGGCGCGGGGAGTCTGATGTGCGCCGCGTGACGTTGAAAAACGGGGAAGTGATGGAAGAAGTGCCGATTAACGACCAGTATTTCGGCGAAGGCATCACCATTTTTGATGATAAATTGTATCAATTGACGTGGCAGGCGCGGACGGGCTTCGTCTACGATGCAGACAGCTTTGAATTGCTCGACAGCTTTGCTTATCCGACAGAAGGATGGGGCATTACGCATGATGGCGAGCAATTGATCATGAGTGACGGTACGGATACGATTTATTTTTGGGATGCGGAGACGTTGGAGGAAAACGGCCGTTTACAAGTCCATGATGGTGATCGCCCCATCGCTCGCCTGAACGAACTCGAATACATCAACGGCGAAATTTACGCCAACATTTGGCAAACCGATTACATCGTCCGTATTGACCCCGAAACGGGAACAGTCGTCGGCTGGATCGACCTCAGCGGCTTGCTTTCGGCTGAGGAGATGGCAGGATTGAGCGATCCGGGCAACGCGGTGCTGAATGGGATTGCATGGGATGGGGAAAACGGCCGTTTATTTGTCACTGGCAAATTGTGGCCGACTTTATTTGAAATTGAATTGCACGCGGA
>CAYSDT010000138.1:5574-7527 GCA_964429835.1 uncultured Ardenticatenaceae bacterium
GTTTACCTGCCCGATCCTAAATAGAAATGTATACTTGTGAAAATAAGTATTAACCCAATATCTGACCCTTGTGCAAAGCACAAGGACATTAACAATTGACAATTAACCATTGGCAATTGACCATTATTTTGGAGGTTTGTATGAAAGTAGTTGTTTGTACCAAACAAACACCCAGCACAACGGCCGTTATTACCCTTAACGACGGCAACGTAAGCTGGGAAGATGCGGGCGGCAAGCCCAACATCCTTAACCCATGGGACGAATACGGCGTGGAAACCGGCATCCGCATGAAAGAAGCGGGAACCGCCACCGACGTAATCGCCCTCGCCGCTGGCGCACCCGACGAAACCGTCGGCTTGAAAACTGCATTGGCGATGGGCTGCACCGAAGCCATTCTCGTCTCCGACGAAGGGTACATGGGCGTTGACACGCTCGGCTCTGCCCGCATTATGGCTGCGGCCATCAGCAACATCGGCGATGTGCAAATCGCTATCTTTGGCCGCCAAATCAATGGCGATATGGGACACACTGCGGTGCAAACGGCCGTTAAACTCGGCTGGACACCCCTCACCCAAGTTGTCACCATCGTTGAAGTCGGCGATGACAAAATTATTGTCGAACGCGCTCTGGATGATGGCCGTGAGACCGTCGAAGCCCCGTTGCCCGTCGTTCTCTCCGTTTCCAAAGAAATTTATGAGCCGCGCTACCCCTCTTTCATGGGCATTCGCAAAGCCAACCGCATCAAAATCCCCGTCTGGGGCAACGCCGAATTAGGCATTGATGCCGACGCTGGCGGCAGTAAAGTAGATTGGTCAACCATTTATGACATTCCCGCCCGCGAAGGCAGCGTGGACATTCTTGAAGGCGACGTGGCCGATATGGCCGAAGAACTGGTCGATAAACTGTTCGAGGAGAAGGTAATATGAGCAGCATCTGGGTATGGATCGAAAATAAAAATGGGGAGATGAGCAGCATCTCCAAAGAAGCGATTGGCGCAGCCCGCGCCATCGGTGAAGAGATGGGCGAAGATGTTGTCGGCATCGTGCTTGGCGAAGATGTTGAAGATGTCGCCCAAGCCGCCTTTGCTTTAGGCGTTGACGAAGTGATGGGCAGCGATGATGAAACACTCGCCACCTTCCGCGTCAGTGCCGCTGGCCCAACCGTGGCCGCGATGGCAAAAGAGCATGAACCAGCCGTCATTTTGGCAGGTGCATCCGTGCAAGGCAGTGAACTAGCCGCATGGGTCGCCGCTGAACTGGACGCTGGCCTCATCGCTGATGCCATCGCCCTTGAAGTGGATGATGAAACCGTTAAAGCGACGTGCGTTGTTTATAATGGCAAATTGATGTCCACCAGCTTTGTCACCGATGGCACGCAAATCATCACTTTGAGTAACCGTGCCTTCGCTCCCGCAGAAGCGACGGATGACGATGGGGACGCAGATTGGGTTGATGCGGCCAAAGAAGAAGATGAAATTGGCGCGACGATAACCGCTTTTGCGGCGGCTGAGGGTGGCGTTAGTTTGAACGATGCCAGCATTATCGTCAGTGGCGGGCGCGGCGTTGGCAGTGCTGACGGGTTCGCTCCCGTGCGCGAATTGGCTGATGTGTTGAAAGCGGCCGTTGGCTCTTCTCGCGCCGCTGTTGACGCGGGCTGGATTCCATATGAGCATCAAGTTGGGCAGACGGGTAAAGTCGTCGCTCCCGATTTGTACATCGCGGCTGGAATCAGCGGCGCAATCCAGCATCAAGCTGGTATGCGTGGCAGTAAGGTGATTGTGGCAATCAACAAAGATGCGGATGCACCCATCTTCAAAATCGCCCAATACGGCATTGTTGCTGACTTGTTTGATGTGCTTCCTGCGTTGACGGAAGCGTTCCAAGAACGCCTGTAAATATCCAATTGTCATTCCTGCGTAGGCAGGAATCCATAGTTTTAGAATAATGAAAGCCC
>CAYSDT010000139.1:0-7513 GCA_964429835.1 uncultured Ardenticatenaceae bacterium
GCCGTTATTCTCATCATCACCACCCTGTCCATCCACCCCCATTATGTCAGCTACTTCAACATATTGGCTGGTGGCCCCGCTAACGGCCACAACATCGCCGTGGATAGTAACGTCGATTGGGGGCAGGATTTATTGCGCTTGCAAGAGTGGATGGCTGAAAATGAGGTGAAATCGGTCAAGCTGGCGTGGTTTGGCTCGGCCGATCCGTCCTATTACGGCATGTCATACGAGCCATTGCCCGGCATTGGGCGGGCTGAATTCTTCCCGCTTTGGTGGGATGTGCCGTTCGACCCCATCGCCCCTGAAGCGGGTGTGTACGCGATTAGCGTGAGCAATTTGAAGGAGCTGCCGTTGCGTGAAGATGAAAAAACGGTTTTCGCCTATTTCCGCGACCGCGAACCTGATGCGCGGATTGGGTATTCGATTTTTATTTATGAGGTGGGGGAATGAGTAGCAAGTGGCAAGTGGCAAGTGGCAAGTGGCAAGTGGCAAACTTGCGTACTTGCTTACTTGCAAACTTTCTCTGGGTATCAACGGCCGTTTTGCTTATTGCCGCCGCCTTCCGCCTTGTCGCCTTGCAGGATTTTCCACCCGGATTATCACAGGACGAGGTGCTGAACGCTGATATTGCCTCCTTCATTATTGATGGCTATCGCGCCATCTTTTTCCGCGAAGGATACGGGCATGAGCCGCTTTACCATTACATCGCCGCCCCGTTTCAACTGTTGCTGGGCGATAATTTCCTGTCGATTCGGCTGCCAGCCGCCTTTTTAGGACTGTTGCTGGTCGCTCTGACCATGCGATGGAGCAAACGGACATTTAACAGCACGACAGCCATCACCACAGGGCTGTTGTTGGCGGTCAGTTGGCAACCCGTTCTCTTTAGCCGCATCGGAATCCGTCCCATTTTAGAGCCAGTTTTGCTGTTGATAATGGCGTGGTTTTGGCCGCGCCGCCCATACTTGGCGGGGCTGTTTTTGGGGTTGACGCTGTACAGTTATGCGGGCGCACGGGCATTATTTCTCATGCCGCTTTTATGGATGGGGTATTGGCTGATCAATCGCCGCCCAACCATGCGTAGCTTGGCTGTGCCATCGTGGAAGGCGGGGGCGAAGGTGTTAATAACGGCCGTTATCGTTTCCCTTCCCCTTTTCATCACACTTTGGCTTGATCCATCGCTGCAAGAGCGTGTTGGGCAGTTGTCTGCCCCGATTGACGCGCTAAAAGCGGGCGATCCATCCCTGATTTTGCGGGAGGCGGCGATGACGGCCGGCGTGTTCAGCTTCACGGGCGATCCGCGCTGGACTTACGCTTTTGCGGGTCAGCCGTTGTTCGATTGGTTCACGGCCACCCTGTTTTATATCGGGCTGGCACTCTCCTTTTGGCGATGGCGGCAGCCCGCTTACGCCTTCGCGCTCATTTGGCTGGCGGTGGGGATGTTGCCGAGCGCGATTACTCCAGAAGCCCCCAGTTTCATCCGTTTTATCGGCGCAATGCCGATTATTTACGCTTTTCCGGGCATAGCTGTTCATTTTTTGGGTCAGCGCGTTGGCAAATGGCGCACGCCGCAAATGGGGCGATGGGTTGCGTTGCTGTTGATGCTTGCCTTGCTGATCGTAAACGCTGGGCGCATGATCGAAACTGCTGGGCGTTGGCGTAATGCCGAGCTGGTGCGAATGTACCATTATCAATCGACCCTGTTGGAAATGGCGCGGTATTGGCAGGATGAACCGACGACGCAGTTGGTCGTTGCCGACAGCTTCTTCGTCGTCGATGTGGATACGTTCCGCCGTGATATTGGGCGCGATCCAGAAGCGCGATGGGTTCAATTTGGCGCAGGCGCGGCGGGGGCGATGGTGTATCCTGCTGATGGGGCGGGGGTGATGGAAAACGGCCGTTTGTACGTCCCCGAATACGCACCACCGCCAAGCGGCCTCTTCGCGCAAGCGGGCATTGGGGAAACACCACTGTATCGCAGTGAAACGCACCCCTCATTTGCCGTGTACGCTTTGCCGTCGCAGCCCCCATCACCCCCGCAAACAGCGGCAACCACATTTGACGGGGCGATGACGTTGACGGGGTACGATGTTGTGGCGGGGAATCCGTTGGAACTGTTCACTTATTGGCGTGTAGAACGGCCGTTACCCGATGATTTAGCCATCTTTGTCCATCTGCTGAATGGTGATGGCGAATTGGCGGCGCAGCATGACGGGATGGATACGTTGGCAAAGCTGTTGCGCCCTGGCGATGTGCTGTTACAGCGGCATTTATTACCGTTGCCAGCAGAACTGTCCGCAGATCAGTTGTCGGTGCGCGTGGGGCTTTACGAACGTGGAAGCGGCCGTCGGCTGTTGACGGACAACGGCGAGGAAGCGACTGTTATTGATGTTATTTCTAAATAATTGACGAGGTGAGTGAGTGAGTGATAAACAATTGCGCGTAGCGACTTTGATTTTGGTGGGCATAACGGCCGTTTTTCTCCAATTCAACCAAACGCCGCCGTATGCACAGGCCGCCGCCTTTCTGCTGATCGCCATCTTGCCCGCGCTGAGTTGGCAACGCTGGCTGCGCGGCGCACTGGTCGAGCGGCTGTTGTCGGCGGCGGCGTTGGCGTTGCTGCTGAACGCCATCCTTGCCCTGCTCCTGAGCTATCTGCCCGGCGCGATCCATCGCCCGTTATTTTTGGCGGTGTATGCGTTGGCAGCGGTGTTACCGCTATTGGGAGCAGGGATGGATGAGAAGGGGGAAAACGGCCGTTTTTCCCACGCACTCATCCCATTTTTACTCATTTTCGCCCTCGCCCTGCTTTTTCGCCTGCCGCACGTTGGCTATTCCGAATTTCAAGGGGACGAAGGGGTCATCATGGGGCGGGCAGCCGCCATCATCACCGGCGATGACAACGCCCTATTTTTGCATCAAAAGGGGCCAATCGAAATTCTGGAACCGTTGAGCGTGTGGCAGTTGGCGGGGCAAATCAACGAAACGTGGAGCCGTATGTTGTTCACTTGGGGCAGCGGGCTGTCCGTCTTGGCCGTATTGCTGTTGGGCTGGCGTTGGTTTGGCAAAAAAACGGGGGTGATGGCCGCGCTGTTGTTCGTCATCGTCGGCTTTTCCATCGCCTTTGGGCGCATTGTGCAGTACCAAAGTTTGGTCATGTTGTGGGGCATTTTGGCACTGTATCACGCCACCCGCTACACCGACGATGAGTGGGGCGGTGATTTGTGGCTAACGGCCGTTTTTCTGGCAGGCGGTTTATTGGCACATTACGACGCGGTACTCGTCGTCCCCGCGATTATGTGGACGCTTTTCGCCCATCTTGCCCGCACAAAACGCATCCGCTGGACACATTGGCTGGGCGCGACGGCGGCTGGCGGGCTGCTGTTGGCCGTTTTCTACGTCCCCTTCATGCTGAATCCAAATTTTGCCCGCACCAGCCAATATCTGCTGAAAGGGCGCGTCGGCAGCGGCGGGGGGGATGGGTTGCTGCATTGGGGAGGAACGGCCGTTTGGCACATGGCGACGCTGTATAACAGCAGCTATTTCATCATCGGCCTCATCGTTTTCGTTATCATCGGCATCGCATACCTTGCAAAAAAACGGCAAGGGATGGCGAGTGTCTTATACTTTGCCGCTCCCTTTTTCTTCTATTTATTCATCGTGGGCGATCCGCGCACGCATATTTACACCATTTTTCCAGCGGCGGTTGTGCTAACGGCCGTTGGCATCCACACGCTGGGGCGATGGGTGCAACCACGCCCCTATTTGTACCGTGCAGCAATCGTTTTGCTGTTCATTTGGTGGGCAACTTCCGCCTATTATGCTTACGCCATTTTCATCGATCACACGCCAGAGCGCGTTCGCACTTGGGAAGAAAATCGCCCCGTCGGCTTTTGGACAAGTTGGGATGCGCCGCCGCTTTACGGACTGTTTGGCTTCCCGCATCAAGCGGGTTGGCGCGTCGTGGGCGATTTGATCGCTGACGATGAATTGCCTTACGCCAGCAATGAAGAGCGTCAGGTGACGGATTGGTATATGAAGGTTGCACCGCGCACGCATTGCCAAAATTTCAACTCGTTTATGCTGGCAGAACAGGTGCAGGATGTTGTTCCGCATGATCCTGCGGCGTTGGATGGGTGGGCGGTGCAGGAAATTGTGACGGTGAATGGGCGGGTGGGGATGGTGATAAACGGCCGTTTGCCCGCCACACCCCAAACCATCGAAGCCGCCAATCAACAGCTATGGCTCACGCCGCAAGATGCAGTTCCCACCGTCCCCAATCACATCACCCCGCTCGATATTACGTTAGGAAACGGACAAGTGCGCTTACTTGGCTATGAAATAGATGCGACGCACGCTGTTCCAAATGGTCAATTAACGGCCGTTCTTTATTGGGAATCCATCGCCCCGTTTGACCAAAACCATCAAGTTTTTGTACATTTGTACGATGGCACATCATTGCAAGCACAGCACGACGGCGCACCAGAATGTAACCTCATGCCCACAACCCATTGGGAGCCAAACGTCATCATCGCCGATCCGCATATCGTGCCATTGCCCGCCGACATGCCCATCGGTTCAATACCGCTTTATGTGGGCATGTACAACCTCATCACCGAAGAACGCCTTGCTGTTGATTCAACGGATGAGTTGATGATTTATTTAGGTGACGTGGAGATAGTGCGTTGACCCAAAAACTCAGTTTCTATAGCCGAGCATCTTGCATCTTCAAGCAAGAAACTGAGTTTTTTAGAGAACTCATTCGTTGACGGTTTCAGTTATGGGGACGCTTATCAGCAATCGATCATCGCCATCATCTGTTAAAAGGCGCGAACCGTCATCTGGCTGGTAAACACCGATTTGCAGCCAATACTCTCCTGCTGGCAATGTGTCTAACGGTAGTTTTTGGAGTTGGAAAAAGCGATCTCCCGCCAATAATGAGTCATAATTGACGGATAGCGCGTCACTTTGTTGGATGATGTCCCCGTTGTCGGCAAGCAAATGCAGGAACAGGCGACGGTCACGAGGCGCGTCTTGGGAACGTGTTTCCACCTGCCACGCGGTTATCAAGATGCCCTCTCCCTGCTGTTGTTGCCATTGGTAGCCTTGAAGTGTTAAACGGCCGTTTTCCCCCGTAAATGTAACAGGCAAAGATAATGCAGACGGGATAACATCTGGTTGAGGAACAAGCGTCTCGCTTTGGAACACCTCTTTGCTCAAATTTGCCGTTGTTTCTTCTGCAAGTGTCGTTAAATTTCCCTGAAATAGATACGGCGGCTCCATGTTTAAGCCCAATAAAGTTGCTAACTCTGGTGCTAATGGTGTAGTGTCGTTGATAAACCACCACGCTGTACCTGTCGGAATCACAAGCCCGGAATGTGCGCCAAACCAGCGGATTTCAAGATGGGAATCTTCCAAACTTTGCTGTATGTGCGTATCCACATCATCAAAATCTGCATACCCTGAAATGGCGACTGGAACACGCTCTTTTACCGTTGATTGGGTATAGGCTAAATAAAGGATGGGTTGAGCAGATTGCCACGGGTTTAATGCACCTCGATAAGCACCCGCTATTGAAATGAGAATTAACCCCGCTATAACCCCGATCCGCCACAGTGGACGATACATATCCAAATTCATGACAGCAAATGTGGCAAGGAGAGGGATTGGCATAAGCAGCCAGCGAGGGCTATAAGCCACACCACCAAAATTGTCGGTTGACAATATGAAGTAGCCAACATAAGTAATTGTGCTTATCGTTACCAACCAAGCTAATTGCCGTTGTTTGCCATTTTCATGTCGCAGGGCGTAAATAAGAGCCAATATAAACCAGATGAGTAAGGGATAAAAGGCAAAAACACCGTGATCGCCCACCAACATTCGGTAAGCGTATATGCCTACATTATTGGCCTGCTGATTACCAGCAACAGTTCCTAAAAAGGGAGAGCCTTCGTATAGATACCCATCTGAAAAAAGCTGCGGAGGGAGTAAATTACCCACAATTTGATAATTCAAGAGTACCGATAAGGATAGGGGGATGAGGATGCCTATAACAAACCAAATGGTTTTTTCCCGATAATGCCACAGTACATACGCACCAAAAGCGACGAGGAAAATGCCTGCGGACAGATCGATTGTAAATGCGAGTGCGGCCGCAAAGCCAACGCCCATCAATTGTCTTGTCGTTAGTTCATCGTGAGCGAGTATGAGATAGAATGCAACAAATACGGCCGCCGCCGCTGGTACATGGTTGGTAAACACAACACTGTAGGGAAATAGTGCCGTTCCCAGCCCCAAAACGGCCACGAAAATTAACGCATTCCGTTGTGACCACCCGTGTTGTCGCGCTAATTTGAACATCAACATGAGAATTAAGGTGGCGGGCATTCCAATGAGCAATAAAGTAAGGATAAAGTATGCCCAATCGGCCGTATCCGTTTCCCATACTGCCCGACAGTGGGCGGGTGTTTCATCAGGATTGCAGCTATCTGCCTGCAAGGAAAGCCCAAAGCCATGATGTAAAACAGCATACGCACCAGCTCCGACAAAGGATAATATGGGCGGTTTGTCGGAAACAAATTGCCCATCTACTTGGATACGATCAACGGTTTGAAACAGGGAGTCATCAATCACCCATGTTTGCCGCGTTACCAGTGAATCAATCGCGGCCATGCGCGAAGCATCATTCGCGGAGTAGGCGCGGCTATGGATGAATAATGACCAAATTAAAGTAAACCCAATAAAAATCAGGCTCAGAAACAGACGGTCGCTGAATCTGTTTTTATGATCTGTTGTGTTACTTTGTCTCTTTTTATCAGGTAAGGGTTTCATTGTACAGATTAAACTACTTAGCAGGTGCGAATTTATTTGCCAGTTAAAACTTGAAGTAAAACGGCCGTTTACATCCTAATTATGTTGGGGATTGTAACATTGAATGGGGAAAACGGCCGTTTCCGCTTTCAATCCCCCAGGTCGATTGCATACTCTACCTAAGTTTCAAAATCTCCAGTTTTTCATACGACAAATTAGGCTCTTATTATGTCAACCGTATCCGCGTCTTTATGTTAAGATGAAATTAGTATGCAATCGCCCTACCGAATCCCCAAAATGAAATATTTTCTGCTTAGATTAACGGCCGTTTACCCCCATTCCCCCATTCCCCCATCCAACCCCAAAACAAAACTTTCCCACTCAGCCTAACGGCAGTCTTTACTTTTATGAGCGATGAATAATGTGATAAAATATGCTTGTTGTTGGTAAAAATAATGACCGACAGGAGCAGAAAAATGGAATATAAAATTGAAGTTGAGCGGGAAGAAGATGGTAGATGGATTGCAGAAGTGATGGATATGCCGGGTGTTATGGTTTACGGCACAACAAAAGTACATGCGATCATGAAGGCAAAGTTGTTGACACTTCAAGTCATCGCCGCGCAAGCTGAAGCTGAGGAAAAGAATAAGCAAGAAATGTCGATTGCTGACAGCTTCTTCTTTGCATACGCATGAGTATTTGGCCG
>CAYSDT010000140.1:0-7492 GCA_964429835.1 uncultured Ardenticatenaceae bacterium
TGTGGTATCCTGGATGGGTCAACATGCTTGTGTGGGATTGGTAGACGCTTCTTTTGATCGCTACGGCGAATTTGATGATGCTGGCTGGCTGGCTGCCATCGAAGTACGCGATAAAGATGCGGCCGATGCGTTCTTGGAGAAAGTTATAGAAGGCATAGAAGACAGTGAAGATGTCCGTTTTGATGATCGTGAATACAACGGCGTTATCATTTACGAAAAAGATACCGATTATGACAAACTGGCATTTGCCCGCGCTGGTAACATGCTGTTTATTGGCAGCGATAGAAAAACGATAAAAGACGGCATAGATGCACAGGATGGGGACTCGTTAGCTGATGACAAGGCGTATCGTGAAGCGGTCAAGAAATTACCCGATGATCGATTGATAACCATGTATATTAGTCCGCAATTGGCGGATGAGGCGATAACGGCCGTTGATGATATTTCCAAAGTCGAAACGGATATGTTGAGCGGCGCGGCCTACGCGCTTTCCCTCACAGATGAGGGCATTCAAATAGATGCCGTCATCGCTTACAACAAAGATGAGTTGAGCGAAGCGCAAAAAGCCCTGTTGCAATCTGATTATAAAGTTAAGATGGATGGGATGCTGCCAGCAGATACGCTCGCCTATGTTAGTGGCCATCATATAAATATGGCGTATCTGGTATGGAATGAATTTATGGATGATGCGTTTGGGCGCGGCGATTACGAGGAAGCGTTGGATGTGTTTGAAGATGAGTTCAATTTTAGAGCTGACGAGTTTTTTGTCTTGCTTGATGGTGAGTGGAACATGGCATTGCTGCCATCCTCGCGTAATTTTTGGGCAGATGAAACAGGGATTGATCTCGGCAGTGTGTGGATAGCGGACATATCAAACGCCGAAGAAATGCTCAAAATAAGTGATGATGTTAATGATCTTATGGAAGATGAGGGGTTTGATGTAGATGAGGATACGCAAGGGGATGTGACCACTTATGCAGTAGAGGAAGATGGCGATCAAATTATGTTTTACGGCATTGATGACGATCATCTAATCGTGGCAACCAGTGAAGACGAGTGGGAGACGGTGACTGGTGATGGTGACAAATTAGTGAAGAATGATGCGTACAAATCGGTAATCGGCGCGTTACCGCGTGGAATGCAGCCCACCATGTATGTAAATGTAACAGGGATACTTGAAACGATTGAAGACGGGCTGGATTCGTATGATCGAGATAATTTTAAGGAGGAATCGGGCTGGATGGAGCCGATAACGGCCGTTGTTGCGGCCTCCCAATCAGATACAAACCAGACTCATCAAACGATCATCGTGTTTATTAACACCAAATAAAACGGAGCGCAGGCATCTTGCCTGCATAATAAGCGGGCAAGATGCCCGCGCTCCAGCTAGAGGAGAATAACATCATGCTTTGCGAACATTGTGGTAAAGAAATCAAAGAATCATCAAAATTTTGTCCATCTTGCGGCAAACCACCAACGACAACATCATCGCCACCTGCATTGCAGGAAAAGCGCACACGCAGACTCAGCGACGCTGAAATTGAAGCGGAACAAGTTCCATTGCAATCAACCCAGCGCGTTGATGATGCTGGCATGTATGTGCCACCAGTTGCCAATACACCCCCGCCGCCAGCGCAGCCCCAATCGCCAGATGGCGGCTGGTATCAGCCGCCGGGACAGCGCGGCACACCGCCGCCACCACCACCGATGAGTACGCCTAAGAAACGGCCGTCACGATTGCTGCTCATGATTATTGCTGGATTCTTTGCCGTATTGGCACTGATCGCCGCCATCATCTTTATTCCCCGTCTGTTCAACTCCACTGGCGGCGGTGATGAGATGATCATTGGTTTTCCAAACCGAAACGGGGAAACTGACCTGTACCTGCTTGAACGTGGAGACGACGAAGATGACGGTCTCAGAATCATGAAAAATGCAGTATCCCCCTATCAACGTATAAGCGTATATGAAGGTGATGTATATATTAAGGGGATTAGTTTTGGTGGATTTATCCCCCAATCCAATTATATTTTCACCGTCTTCAAAAACGATGACGAGTATGTTGTTCAACAGATGACTACGCGGGATGAAGAGTTGAGCGATATGCTTGAGGCAAACGATATTGCCGCGAGAATACAAGTAGATTCAAAACTATTTTTGACGGTAGAGTATCGTGGCTCAAGTGTCCGTTGTCATGTTGCACCATTGGGCGAAGAAGCTGAACGCATCGTTAAAGCTGATGGCTGCTATTTTTCAACGGACGACTCTACCATCATTTTTGAGGATATTCATAGTGATGAGTATCAACTTTCTTTTATCAACATTGATGGTAGTGATGAAATTGTGGTGCTGGATCGTGACGAGCCTCCTGTTTCCTATAAAGTGTCAGATGACGCATCGCATATTGCGTATGTGGAAATTGTGGATGAAGATCAACAGTTGCGATATATAGAGATGAGTAGTGGCACAGATATAAATATCGGGGATGAAGTAACGGCTGTTATTGATTATGGTTTTGCCCCAAAACAAGACACCCTATTTTATATCATTGAAAACGAAGATGGCGAACTGCAACTATTTACAAATAACAGCCCCGATCCCATCGCCGAAGATCTGTTTTTGTACGCTGGTTTTGACCCCGCCGGCGAATATCTGATTTATCTGATTGGCGATGCCAAAGATGAAGTCACCGCGTACTCCTATTCAATGAAGAGCGGCGAAAGCACAGAGATCATAGATGGCGAAACGATTCATTACAGCATTCCCGACCTGTCATCCAGAGTTATATTTATGGAAACGACAGGCGATCAAGAAGTGACCATCTATAGTAGCAATTTTGACGGCACAGACGTAGTTGAACTGTTCAACGACGACATGTACTCCGTCGCTGTTCAATATGTGCCTGAAAAAGACAGCGTATACTTACTTGCCCTTAATGAAGATGGGGAATCCCTATTTGTAACATCAATGAAAGAAGAAAACGGCTATTATCTGTTGGAAGAGTGGGCGGACATTCGATTATTGAACGTATCACACAAAAATGAGAAGTTTTTGGCTTACGCTGGTGTCGAAGACAGCGGTGACGATGTGACACTGTACAGCATCGAAGTGACAGAAGATGCCGATTGGGTTGAATTAGATGATGATGCAGATCGGATCAATAATGCAATTTTCACACCGAATGATCGCTTTATCATGTACACCGCAAAAACGGGAGATGACGCAAATGATAAAAGCGTGAATCAAGTGGACATCTTGGGTGAAGAGAATCCTGACGAAATATATGATAAAGCTGAAATCATAGATGTGCGATGGGGCAGTTTACACCCATTCCGCCAGTTGTCATTCAGTTTGTCGGAGCTAAAAGAAAGCAGTAGCTTTTGTCCAGGTTCACGAACCATTCAAGTCGGGAATGTTGTCGAAGATCGTATTACTTCTGACGAGCAGAATTGTTATCGCATTCGATTAGACGAGGAAGATGTAACGTCGTTCCGTATTGATTCTTCAGCTTCTGATAATGCTTTTGATTCGACGCTTGCATTTTATGATGATGGTGGAGATCGACTGTATTTTAATGATGATGGGCCGTCTGGTCTGGATTCATATTTAACGACATTGATGGATGAAGACGGTATCTATTTTCTGATGGTACAGGGAAGTGTAAATGGCAAATCTGCCGAGTACACATTGTCTGTCGTGGAAGGGTCCGGCGACCCGGCCGTAGCTGACGCGCAACAGTTAATCCCCAATTCTCCGATAGAAGGAAGCATCACGAGTAGCGATAATCGGTATTTAGAAACCCACGATACCAATTTGTACGGTGATTTCTACTACTTTGACGCACAAGCTGGCGATCAAATCACCCTTCGCACCAATGCGGATGCCAATGGCTCATCACTTGATTCACGTCTATATCTATTCGATTTTGAAATGGACGTGATTGACAGTGATGATGACAGTGGCGATGGGTTGGATTCGTATCTCGCCTATGATATTTCTCGATCTGGACGTTATTATGTGGGCGTATGGAATAATGATTCAGACGAGTATGGCTCTGCGTCTACCTATTTCTATGAAATTGAGTTCACAAAAGAATAACATGGAGCCCAGACATGCACATAGAGCGCAAGCATCTTGCCTGCACATGGCGGGCAAGATGCCCGCGCTCCAATTGGGGTATAAATGACCTTAAATTCAGGACAAACATTACAAAATAGATACCGTATTACAGGGCCGTTAGGGCAGGGCGGCATGGGGGCTGTGTATCAGGCGCATGATAACCGCCTCGACCATTTGATAGCGGTTAAGGAGTTTGATCCGCAGGCGGTGCCGCCATCTGATCGTGCGTGGGCAACGGCCGCTTTTGAGCAAGAAGCGCGTATATTAGCCAAGCTACGGCATACGGGGCTGACCAATGTCAGTGATTATTTTCAGGATGCTGGCAAGCAATATCTGGTGATGGAGCTTGTTCAGGGAAAGACGCTGGACTCCGCTTGGCTGCAAGCTGGCAGGCGATTTGGTGAAGAGAAAGTTGTTATTTGGGCGGAGGAACTGTGTCAGACGTTGCATTATTTGCATATGCAGCACCCGCCAGTCATTTTCCGCGACATCAAACCGTCTAACATCATGATTCAGCCAAACGGGAAGTTAAAGTTGATTGACTTTGGCATTGCCCGTTACTTTAAGCCTGGGCAAACCTCGGATACGACGGCTTTGGGTACGCCCGGCTACGCACCGCCAGAGCAACACGGGAAAGCGCAAGCTGACCCACGCAGTGATATATATGCGCTGGGGGCGACTTTGCATCAACTGTTGACGGGGCATGATCCAGCAACGACTCCCTTCCACTTTCCACCAGTGCGACAACTGTCCCCCAAAGTTTCGCCTCATGTGGAGAGTGCAATTGCACACGCATTGGCGATGGATCCTGATCAACGGCCGTCTGACATGATGGTCTTTTTGGAAATGCTGACAGGGAAACCGCCAAAACGGGCGGTTCTGGGATGGGCGGTAAGTGGATTGCTCCTGTTTTTATTCACAGCCGCCTTTATCTGGTTATGGATCGTGCCTAAAGATGATTCAGAGGCGGCTATTGTGGAAATAACGGCCGTTACGGAAGTACTAACCGTTTTCCCCATCACAGAAACCGATACACCCGAAATGGCGGAGACCATTGTGTCAACAGTGGAGATAGATGAAGAAACGGCCGTTTTTGCCGCCGCCGAAAAAACAGCAATTCCACCCACGCCACTGCCGACTATCGCCCCCACGGTGACACCTGTGGAACTGCCCACCGCTGTTTCCCCTGTAGAAATAGACGGGATGGTGTTAATCAATGTGCCATCTGGTGACTTTGTGATGGGGAGTGCAAACGGCCGTCCTAACGAAGCCCCGCCGCACACCGTCTTTTTAGATGAATTTTGGATAGACAAGACCGAAGTGAGCAACGCCATGTACGCTGAATGCGTTGCAAATGGCGCGTGCGTACCACCATCCCCCACCAACAGCGTCACCCGCGACAGCTATTACGGCAATCCCGCCTACGACAATCACCCTGTCATTTATGTAAGTTGGCATGACGCTCAAAATTATTGCAGTTGGGCTGGCCGTCGTCTGCCCACCGAAGCAGAGTGGGAAAAAGCAGCGCGAGGAATCGACAATCGAACATCGCCATGGGGCGAACAAGAAGGCAATTGCAGTTTAGGCAATTTTTTTGTTGACGCTTACTGCACGGGCGACACGGTTGAAGTCGGAAGCTATCCCAGCGGTGCCAGCCCATATGGCGTGTTGGATATGGGCGGCAATGTGTGGGAATGGACGGCAGATTGGTATGATGGTTATTATTATGGCGTATCCCCATCGCGCAACCCGATGGGGCCAGACACAGATGAAGGGTATGGTAAAAGTTTGCGAGGCGGCTCGTGGTTTACTGCTTTTGGTTATGCTCGCGTTTCGGCGCGTATCCATGAAAGTACAACAACTCGTGGCAAAGACGAGGGCATTCGCTGTGTGCGATAATAGATAAACTGGAGCGTGGGCATCCTGCCCGCCTTGTGCAGGCTGGAAGCCTGCGCTCCACTCACTCACTATTATGACATTACAAACAGGACAAATTCTACAAGGAAGATACAAAATCATTGGGCATGTGGGGCAGGGCGGCATGGGGACGGTTCATCAAGCGCATGATAATCGTCTTGACCACTTAATAGCGATTAAGGAGTTTAACCCGCTCGATATTCCTCCGTCAGATCGCCAATGGACAACGGCCGCTTTTGAGCAAGAAGCGCGTATGTTAGCCAAACTTAAACATCCTGGATTAACGGCCGTTAGCGACTATTTCCAAGATAACGGCATGTATTATCTGGTGATGGAATTTGTCGAAGGGGAAACGCTGGAGGCGGCACGGCAGCGGGCTGGCGGCCGTTTCAATGAGGAGCAAGTTTTGAACTGGGCAGAACAGCTATGCCAGACGTTGAATTATCTGCATACGCAAAATCCGCCCATCATTTTCCGCGACATCAAACCATCTAATATCATGATTCAATCAGATGGAAAGTTGAAGCTGATAGATTTTGGCATAGCCCGACATTTTAAGCTGGGACAAACAAAAGACACGATTCCATTGGGAACGCCAGGTTACGCGCCGCCAGAACAACACGGTAAAGCACAGGCAGACCCGCGCAGCGATGTATACGCTTTGGGTGCGACTCTACATCAGTTATTAACAGGGCATGATCCGTCAGACACGCCTTTTCACTTGCCGCCAATACAGCAGTTAGCTCCGCAAACATCTCCTAAAACAACGGCCGTAATTACGCAATCATTGCAAATGGATGCACAACAACGACCGTCGGATGCTCTGACTTTTTTAACAATGTTACAAGAGCAACCGAAACGATCATCTATTCCAGCTTGGGCATGGGCTATTGGCATGTTGGTTATTCTGATATTGATTTTGGGAATTGGTTGGTTTAGCTCGCTTAATTTTACACCAGACCCCACGCCGATAACGGCAGTTGTTGTTGCCAGAGCAACAGATGCCAACAGCGCAACATCTGCCACCATAGCACCCACTGCATCACCAATCATTATAGTTGTTACGGGAACGTCAGAACCAACCCTTACGCCATCACCAACGCCAACGATTCCCCCCTCACACACTCCCACGAAAACAACATCCCCAACGCCTATACAGCCACAAACGCTTTACGCCTCCACTGGTATTACCCATATTGGTGATGAATCAATTGCCTATGATGATTCAGGGATTGATTGGGAACCTCTGACAGGTAATTGTCTTGATGTTCGGTTTCGAATTGCATCACCATTTGATGAAGTATTGTTTACGTTTGAGGTATATCAAGCAGAGGGTGATAATTCAATTTATCTAAATGGCGAATGGATTGCATCTGTGCCAAAACAGGGGGTGCGACAACCCAATTTTTGGTCGGACGAAAACATGACCACTTTGCCAACTGATTTACTTGTTAAT
>CAYSDT010000141.1:0-7475 GCA_964429835.1 uncultured Ardenticatenaceae bacterium
AAATTAAGCGATTGGCGATGGAAGGTAAACGGCCGTTTTTCCCCCAAATAATAAAAGGGTAATCAACCCCAAGTACGAAGGTGATTTTTTCGTAAACGGCCGTTTACAAACATCGTGTTGCACAACACGCAACACTGCATATAATTTACTATATGATCAGGTCATTCAAACACAAGGGATTAAGGAAGTTTTTCAAGACAGGCAGCGTTGCTGGCATTCGACCAACGCACCGTCAAAAAATCAGGATACGCTTAACAGCGTTACATACAGCTGCTCGTCTTGAAGATATGGATTTACCCGGTTTTCGCCTTCACCCATTAAAAGGAGACAGGCTGGGAGAATGGGCTGTTGATGTCAACAAAAATTGGCGAATCACTTTTGAATTTATTGATGGCGATGCTTACATCGTCAGCTATGAGGATTATCACTAATGGAAATGCACAACCCACCCCATCCAGGCGAATTTATTCAAGAAGTATATTTGGAACCGCTTGAAATCAGTCATCGTGCCGTTGCCGCCAAGTTGCGGGTTTACCCCTCAACATTTACGCGCCTGATCAATGGGCAAAGCAATATCAGCCCAGAAATGGCGTTACGCTTATCCAAAACATTGGGACGCTCACCTGAAAGTTGGATGGCAATGCAAAGTAATTATGATCTTTGGCACGCCAAAGAAAATTTCAGCCTTGATGATGTACAGGAAATGGATTTTGCTATGGTGTAGGCAAACCATTGAAAAAGGAATGTTAATCATGTTTCCAAGAATCATAGAAGTTGACTATATTGAAGCATACCAACTCAAACTTATTTTTGATGATGGTAAAAAAGGAGAACTAGACTTCAAAGATCGTGTTGTAGGACGCGGTGGAGTCTTTTCTGCTTTAGAAAATACGGCGTTTTTCAGCCAAGTAAAAGTTGATCCTGAAATTGGGACAATTGTTTGGCCTAACGAAGTAGATTTTTGCCCTGATGTACTTTATAGCGAAGTGACAGAGAAGTGACAGGGAAGCCGTTGCCACTGGTTGCGTAATTAAACGGCCGTTTACATCCGTTCCTTCCTAAATTCGCTGTACTTCCCATCACAATCCAACCGTAAACGGCCGTTTTTCCCTAAAAAACGTACCGTAAAATCATCACTCCGTACACAAAAAAAGCGGTGATAATTTGATTATCACCGCTTTTTTGCGTTCTATTTGTCCTATTTAATTATGAGTTACTCATAAATAAACCGCTTGTATTTTCTTTCGCATGGCGGACAGTGTGCCGTCATTTTCGTCCATCGTGCGGGTGGAAATGAAGGCGGTCAGCAGTGATAATGCCAGCGAAAAGGTCTCGCTGCGGGTGGCACTGAAGGCGGCTTTTAGTACACCGCCGACGCGCCCTAGTTCAATTAACTGTTGCGGGGAGACGCGGATGGATGTCCATTTGAAAACGGCCGTTTTCACAGGCAAATCCGCATCCCACAGCAGGTACAGGGATTCTAAATCGGTAATTCCTTCGGGGATTTCGCGGTCACGGTCGGCCACAGCGCGGCGTAACGCCTCCATGCGCGTTGCCAACACCATAATCGCCAAATCAGGCAAATCAGCCCGTTTTAAGCCATCTGGAAGCTGCTTGGCAACGGTTGTAATCGTCTGCTTCTCGGCCGCAGACAGCGCGACGTAGACGTTCTGGCGGCTGACAGCGTGGCGTGGCCGCCCCCGTTTAGGTTTTTCTTTTAGCAGTTCGGCCATTGTAGCTAACGGCCGTTTTGTCTCTTGTTTTTTGCTCATTTATGCAAGAGAGCAAGTGGCAAGTGGCAAGTTGGCAAGTTGGCAAGTGGTTTACTTGCAACTTGCAACTTGTTACTTGTTACTTGCTACCGATATTGATCGTGCGTTTCTAGGAAATGGTTCACAAATGCCGCGTCAATTTGGGTTTTATCCGCGTCCAGCACTTCAAGACAGAGGTGCAAGCACAGCAAGCAAATGCTGCGTGGGTATCCCCGCGTTTCCTTCCATATTGGCAAAATCGCATCATCTGTAAACAGCGGCGCTGCTTTTGTATCCCGTCCCGCCGCCAACAGACGATACTCCATCAACGATTTGGTATCATCTGGCGCAAGCGGGTCAAGCGATGAGCGGGTGGCGATGCGGTCGTTAAAGTCTGGTACTTCGCGCAAATTGATGTCTAAGTCCGGCCGTCCCAGCAGGATGATTTGATACGCTTTGCCGCCACGCGGATCGCGGAAATTGAGCAAGCGGCGCAATTCGATAAATTGCTCTGGGCTTAACTCATGCGCTTCGTCGATCAAAATAAGCGGCAAAATGCCATCTTCGCTCTTTTCAATAAGGAAGGAGCGGAATTCGTTTAGCTGGTCTTCGGTAGCGCGGCGGGTGCGGATGCCAAATTCGGCGGCGATACGACGCAGGAGCAGCAAGCCGCTCTTTTTCGGCACTTCATCAACTTTGGCGGCGGCAAAATCGGGGCGACGGGCGTAGCGGCTATGAAACCATGAGGCCAGCGTCGTTTTTCCCGTGCCAACCTCGCCCACGATGATGGACGCGCCCTGCCCTGCTTCTACCATATAGCTGACTTTGGAGAGCGCACGGCGCGTCTCGGTGGACAGGTACATGAAGCGCGGGTCGGCTTCGATGGTGAACGGCGGCACAGCAACGCCGATACGTTCCCATTTTGGGTTATATTCGTCTAATTCCAGATCGGATAAAAAGGTTGCTTTCATACGGTGTCCTAATTGTCAATGGTCAATGATTAATTGTCAATTGTCAACGGGGGTTATGTACGATATTTACTCGTCGTTCCATTATCAATAAAAAATGAGTACAACGGCTACCTTCCGTTGACAATTGATCATTGACAATTAACAATTGACAATTTTCTATGTATCCTAGTTAATCTCTCTCAAATTGTCAAGTAAACCATAAACAAACCATGTTTGCACGAATTACAAGGAAAGAATACCATATCATTCAATCTATATGCTATAGATTCGTTGACAAAGGAGATTATCCTTGATAGACTATCTCCCGTTGCACCTTACCAGCTATCCATGCCACCGCTCCGCCAGAGTATTGGCATACCCGATAGCCAACAGTTGTCATTCCCGCGTAGGCGGGAATCCATTGTTATCTATAGCAGATGGATGCCTGCCTTCGCAGGCATGACATATCGAAAAATAGGTAAGAAAAAAGGTCAGACGTAAAACGCCTGACCTCTAATTGATATAAGCAAGCTGCCTTACTACTTTCTGAGTGCCGCCAGCACCTGTTAGATCGTAGTCCCGTTTATGGGTCAGCCCCTTTGTTGGGGAGGGGGATTTTGTGTCTCCCTTTCAGCTTACTAACCTCGGACAAGAGCATAGCATAGGGCATGTAACCTGTCAAAGATTGGCGAATGAATTCGCGGCAACAGTTGCAAAGTCCACCTTCGTGGACTAAGTAGTCGGTGTAGACCGACTTTGCAATCGTAGCCGCAGATTTATCTGCCATCATTGATGGTCTGTTTGCCTTGCCTGCTTGCTGTTGCCGAAAGGGTAATGCCTTTTCGTGAATGAACCAACGGCCGTTTTGTTAAAAGCACAACGGCAACTCGAAGCGATACGGAATAAGCTCGGCATAACGCCATCTGTTTCCGTACCCATCGCCCCAGATGCGCCAAAAACCATCACCCCCCCGCCCCATTTGGGATGGGAGAGTGTGACGGTAACGGCCGTTGCCCGCCAAGCAGAAACACGCCGTCAAAAATCAACATTCAACGCCGACTGGCTCACTCCCACAACCTCATCACCCATCACCCCCGCCCCCCTGCCCCCCTGCTCCCCTGCTCCAGACATAACCATCTACCCCGATTTAGCGTTAGGAATGTTGCGTACAGAGCAAACGGCCGCTGGTCGAATTTGGCTTTTATTGCGCCATTTGGACACGAATGGGCAGGGGTGGCTTTCTATAGAAGAGGTGCGGGCGCGGCTGGCAAGCAAGGGCGAGCCGTTGCGCGTCTGTGGCTGGCGGCAAATGCGAAATTTGCTGGCGGCGGGCGATGGGGTTTTCTGGCGACGGGAAAAGGAGCGGGTCTGGCTGTTTGGGGTGATGAAAACGGCCGTTTCCCTCAAAGTTCCCTATTTGCAACAACGCCCCGTCGCCGTGCCAGTCGCCGCATTAGCCAAAAGCATCGGCTCCGCACGGGCGCATCTGTACGCCACATTTCACAGCAGCCGCGTAAAGGCGACGGGCGCAGCGTCACCCATCGCCCGTGCAACGCTGACGGATTTGAGCGCGTTGAGCGGCCACACACAACGCAAATACGAACGGCAAGCGGGGGTGACGGCGCAAACAAATTACAGCATCGGGGAGAAGATTGGGGGGACGAACGCGGAGGAACGGGCATGGCAAAACGGCCGTGCGGCGTTCACATTCAAAGATAAAAAAGGGAAGCAAGGGCAAGCGGACAGCAGTTATGTCGCTTGGCAGCTTCCAAATAGTTACGCCGGCCCACATGCACATCGGCCGCGTGGTCAACAAAAACGTATCAATCGCAAACTTGCAGACCTGTTTATGAAAGGGATGACGGGGAACGGCGACAAAACGATGATTGCGTACAGACCACGACGGTTTTTTGCAGATGGGAACAAAGCGGCAAAAGAAAGCACGGATGGTTCGCATTATTGGCGAAGCCATCACAATGGGATATGGTACGCAAAGTAAACGACAAAATCAGACCTGACAGGTTTTCACAAGGTATTGGTTGCGACAAGATGATCTGATAAAACCTGTCAGGTCTAAAACGTGGTCGGTAAAAACATTCCCCCGTTATAGGGATAAACTAAAGGATTTGTGATAATGATAAAAACAATCGATCTGCAATTCAAAGGCATCAGCCAAGCCATCGCCTCTTATTTAGTGATTGGGCCAGATGGACCAGTCATCGTTGAATCAGGGCCAGGTTCAACAACACACAATTTAATCGCTGGTTTGGCCGAACACGGCTTTATTCCTGCCGATGTCAAGCATGTGCTTGTGACCCATATTCATTTTGACCATGCTGGTGCGGCTGGTTGGTGGGCGCAACAAGGGGCGCAAATTTATGCCCATCATTTCGGTGCAAAACATCTGATTGACCCCTCCAAACTCATTGCCAGCGCAACGCGCATTTACGGGGATGAGATGGACACACTTTGGGGCGAATTGCTACCCATCCCCAGCGACCAACTTACCCCACTATATGATGGAGACACGGTTGAAGCGGCTGGCTTAACTTTCCAAGTTATTGAAACGCCTGGTCATGCACGCCATCATCATATTTATCGCTTGGGCGATGTGGCGTTTACGGGGGATGCAACGGCCGTTATTATTCCCTCCGCCAACTTGACCGACCTGCCCGCCCCGCCACCAGAATTTGATCGTGAGGTATGGTTGCAAACGCTCGACCGCATCGAAGCCGAAAATTTCAGCGCGATTTACCCGACCCATTTTGGGCG
Source organism: uncultured Ardenticatenaceae bacterium (assembly GCA_964429835.1). Classification (GTDB taxonomy): domain Bacteria; phylum Chloroflexota; class Anaerolineae; order Promineifilales; family Promineifilaceae; genus S016-13. The sequence continues at coordinate 5,474 of CAYSDT010000141.1, forward strand.
GGTTGATGATGTGAAGGCGCATTTGGACAGCATACGGCCGTTGCTCACCCAAGCCCCCAACTTCGTGAAAGCACAAATGGATGCGGGGTTAACACGGGATGAAATCGTGTTGGCGTATCGGGGATGGAATAAGAAACGGGCGGAAAAGGCGGGATTAACGGCCGTTCAAATTGAACAATACGCGGCCGCTAACCCACAAGATATGTCCGTTGATGGCATTATGCGTTATTGGCGTAAAAAGTAGACCTGACAGGTTGCCGACATTCGTCGGTAAAAACCTGTCAGGTCTACTTTTTACGATCTTATGTTGACCGAACGACCGTTCAAACCATTTTTCAATTCTTTATGTGCTAACTGAACCATCATCCATATTACCCCATCGCTCCCCCTAACCAAAAACGCAATAAATTATGAGCTACTCATAATTTATTCAAAGTAGGCACTGCTACACGAATTTTGCACCCTATTAACAGCCTCATTTGGGTATTATCGTACAAATAAAAAGAGCCGCCCCAGCGGGACGACTCTACAGCATCGTATGGTAGAGACGTTCCACTGGAACGTCTCTTTTTTTGCAAATTACACCTGTTCAACCGTCACGCCGGGCGGCACGGTGATGGTGACAGTATTATCTTTACCATCTTCCCATACCGTCAGCGTATAACCATCTGGGACGGTGACTTGAACAATATCACCTGTAGGTGGCGGCGGATCGACTGGCTCTTCTTGCGCGTCAAGGGTGATGCCGTCGATGAAGAAATCCTTGGGCAACGGCCATTTACTTTTGACACGGATGAGGATAACGGCCGTTCCATTATCAGGTACAATGAATTTGTTCTCATGTCTGTACCATTCGCGGTCGCCCATCATGCCCCCATTTGCCCACTCCCCTTCCCCATTGACCCACACGCCTGATTCCGCGCCGTAAATGTCGGTTTCACCATTAAGGTGTACCTGCACAGGCACGATTAGCGTTGCTTCCGTGTTGGGAACAAGACCCGTAACCGTTTGGATGATCTCTGCGCCAAAGGCGGCGGTGGCGTTAAAGATGTTATAGGTGGCCGTGCCAGCCAAAATGAGCGCGTCCGAGCCGCCTAATTGTTCGTTTGGCGGCAGTTGGTCGGCTAATTTATGGACACACTCAGGAATACCAGCGGCCGTTGCCCCATCGCCAAAGAGCGATTCGCCCTGTTCTAGCCAGCGCAACGTCCATCCTTTCGGCTGCTGATTGATTAAATGAAAACTTGTGGGCGGCATGTCGTCCCATCCTTCAGAAAATGAACCATTTTGTAACATAAGAATACTCCTTGTCGGTTGTGAGTTGATATTACCATTGGTTTGATGGGGGAAGATGGACGTTCGCCGCTCAAAACCAGCCTTATTGCATTATAGAGGCTATTTGTTTAAATGTGAACCCCCATTATTAAGGTGACAGGTGACAGGCACTTTGGTTCAACTCATTTGAAACATATCCCTTACCAAGTGCCTGTCACCTTCATAATGATATATTGTTGTACTAACCCTCTTGCATGACATAATGTTTCCCGTGAAACATTATGTCACATTGAAATTGCGAACATTCGTGCTAAAATAGAACACATGAGTACACTACTTAAACTAAGCGAAATCGCTACGCAGATGTACCTTGAACCAGCCGAAGAGACGAGCTTTGCGTCCCCCACTCTGCCGTGCGGTGTAACGCCGCCAAAAGCACAGCGACTAAAACCAGAACCCCATCCCCTTGTTTCTTACGCTGTCATGCCCGGCGGCAAAAAAATGCCGATGCTGAAAACGATGATGACGACGGCGTGCGAGCGTAATTGTTACTACTGTCCATTCCGTGCGGGGCGAAGCAGTATGAAGCGCGTCACTTTTTCGCCTGATGAGATGGCAAAAACAACCCACGATATGTCGCGGGCGGGATTGGTACAGGGGCTGTTCCTTAGTTCTGGCATTATCGGCGGCGGCGTGCGGTCGCAGGATAAAATTATTGAAACGGCCG
>CAYSDT010000142.1:0-7466 GCA_964429835.1 uncultured Ardenticatenaceae bacterium
GAAGTGACGCTGTGGCCTGACTTGGATATGGACTTTACTGGCACCGACTATGACACGAAGGCCAAATGCCAAGCGGGGGGGATGTTGTTCTCGGATAGTGACAGTCCGTTCCCGTCTGAATTTGTAGGGAAAATTGTGAATATGTCAGATGGATTTTCTCATGTTACTGGCAATGGTTGGCAGCCATCGCTCTCTGCTGATAATCGGGGGCCGGCTTTGATGTGGCCTGTGCATCGGTCGGGAAATTGGGAGGCGCGTATTAATGTGTATTTATCGTCATCAAGCGGTAAAAACGTCTACTTTCACTTTGGAGCAGTGGGGATGGGGTTGCACACACCATTTTATATATTCAATTATGCATACAACACGATTGATATGCGGACGTATATGTATGTCAACAATGGTGATGATACATATACGTCTGCGTACACTGGCAATCAGGTATATACATCAGGTAATTATGATTTTTATATCAGGTCTGTGAACGGGGTGATCCAGATATACGACGATCAAAACAATAGCTGGTATACACATGACGGTGTTTTTGGTGCTGGTTTTGGAATAGCGCATATTTTTTTGATTCCGTACAATCGGGCGGGGTACACTTACGACACATTGAGACTGAGGCGGTTTACACTGAAATATCTGCCATAGCTAGAAACCCAAATCGCTCAATGGGTCGGGTGGGGGGATGACGGCAGAGACGGCCGTTCCCAATCGAATCTCACCATTTAGAATCAACTCATCAGCATGGGCGATTAAGGCAGCCGATAACAGACGGTCATCGTGTGTGGGGGTGCTGCCTTCGGGGGTCTCCGTTTTGTGGGTTGCTGGTACTGACCAACGCATGCCGCTGGTGATGTCGTCGCCCTGCTTGATGGTGTAACCGCAAGCGGCGGCTTGAATGAAGAACCAATCCCCATCATCCCAATCAAGAGCAGACAAGAAATAGTGAAAACGGCCGTTTTCAATTAGGGAGATAAAAGCAGATCCTAAAGCGGCTTTGCTTTTGCCCGTGAATTTGAAACCAGTGACACGTTTTGGGAATCGAGCAGACAGCCATGAGTGCATGCCCTCGCCTATACCTGTCGCGTCTATGATGGTGTGTGAAGCTCCCCAATGATTGATGAAGGTTTGAAGCTGTGCAGCTGCGGATGGATTGCCGGGCGATGATTCAAAGTGTCTGCGGCCGTGCATCATCAGCACATCGACGGCTTTATACATTGGCTGATTACCATCGCCTGTTGTGACATCGACCTCGTAGGCGGTGGCAGTGGTGTAGTCTCGGCCGGGATTCTCTAATTGGGCGATGGCGTTGGTAGCCGCTTCATCCTGACCGCCTACGTCAATGGTGATGACGTAAGATTTTCCTGCTTCAGGGGAACGACGTCGTTCGTGCTGGCCGCGCATAAGTGCGATTCTTCGGGGGGGGAATAGGCCGCCGTCGGCATCGATGGGTTCAAGAAAATACTCAGCGGCTATGATGGGATGGTTACGGCCATGTTTGTCTACTTTGCGTTGTAGGAATTGGGCATAGTCTGGATTTTCGGCGATTACGTCTTGGGGATAGACGAAAAATACGCGCTGTTTGCCATCGATGGCTTCCAGTCGCTCCAGTTCCTCCTTTTTCTGCCATAAAGCATCTGATTTAAGCCTGACAGTACCGATATAAACGGCCGTTGCGTTATTGGCCGCTCTCATCGGCTCGAATACTTGTTCGATATGGGGGGCTGATTGGTCCTGGAGCTCGTCAATGATGAGCAAAATTTGAGCGGTCTCTCCCCGTGATTTGGCGGTGGGGTGTGATGAGAGGAAGGCGACGGCGGCTTTGCCCAGCGTGCGCCTGATCGGTTTTGTCCCTTTGCCCCATGAATCGGCATTAAGGGCATTATCTAGCCGATCCTCTAATCGGGACTTGCCACGCCCGATGCCATCACCGATTGCACCAAATACGATTTGACCGCCTTTGCGTTGAAACAAATTCAAGAGCAGTACTTGTAGATGGGCGAGGGCTTCGTTTTTGCCTGATTGACGGGGCATGACGATCAGGAATTCGTCGCCCTGTTTGTTTAGAATGGAGTTGAGGATGGCGATTAACGGCCGTTCTTGATATTTGTAGAGGGGAAAGCCTAGAAAATGACGGGAAAATAGGGAGGGGTGGGTGAGGGCGTGCGCCAACGCGCTCATAGGTCAATCGGATAGGCCGCGCTGATTTCAGCCAATGCACGGGCGATTTCGTCGTGGGCTGGGTTGTGTTCTTCGTGACGGTCGGTAAAGGTGGCGTAATGCTTGCCCATCCAAATTAAGGCGGTTTGGGAGTCGGTGAAGGTGACTTCTGCTTCACCGTCCACGCGGCGTATACCTTTTATCAAGTGCATCTTGCCAGCTTGACGTAGGCCGAGAAGGTCGATTGTCCCATCGTCGGCGATAAACGGGGCATATTCAGCGGCGGCTTGGCTGCTGAGACGTGCCAGGACTTCATTGCGGCTCATGGTCTGTTGGTGCAGCACTTCCTCGATGGCGGCTAGAATTTTGGTAGAGCGTGCCGCTCGTGGCCCGGCCTTGTCGGGGTTGGCGTAGCCAGCGACTTGGGCGGCGTGGGTGGCGTTGCGGGATGGGTCGGTGATGTACGCTTCAAAAAAGGCGCGTTGCTTGCCTGTCAATGTTGATACGACATTGCGTATAGCAAGATTGGAATAAATCATAAAAACACCTTCCGCGTGTAGGAATATGTAGGGTTATGGGATGGGTATACCGATGGCTGCCGCGATGGTGTGACGTAAATCAGATATGGTTATCGGGGTGAAGACGGAGTAAAAAAGGGTGAAGATGGCTAGGGCTGTGGCAACGGTCTCTTTTCGGCGATGAGCGAAAAGCCAAAGGACGGATGGGTAGCGCGTGTGATGTTCACTGATGTTGTCTGAGTTGGCGGCGATCAATTTTATGTCGGTCTGCATCTTGGCCTGTGATTTCAGGATAAGGCGAACGGCGGTCTCGGTGCTGATCTCATCTTCGGCGAGTAATTGGGCAATTTCGTCTTGCGTTGTCATGGGGACATTGTAGCACGGATGGGCTAGAATAGTGAAGCTGTGGAGTGCGGAGTGGGGGCGAAGCCCTGCGGAGTGCGACACGGCGCAACGGTGGAATAGTGGACGGCAATGGGTGGAAGGGGAGAGGCGCACAGCGGCTTCAAATAAAGGCACGGAGCAAAAAGCAAAAAACACGACGCGCTCTTTGCGTGTGTTTTTTGCTTTTTGTGGAGTGCTTCCGCTAAATATTTGGGCAACCAAATAGAAAGACCCCGTAGGGGCGAAAGTCGAAGTAAGGACTCTGGTTAAACGATGGCCTTCGCCATCCATGATTTTGATTCGTGGCTGAATTCCTGTAACCCAACACCCATCGCCCCAGCAAGGAAAAGAAAAACGGCCGTCTTGACCTCAGATGAATCAAGAGGGAAACGGCCGTTAATGCTCACTTACGCCGTTGACTACTCGCTCTTTTTGTGCCACTCAGGAACATAACATCTGCGGCGGATTGGTTCATCGAGAATCTTACGCATGCACGATAATCAGCGAGAATTTCAGCCTCGCGCTGATTGCGGGGGACTACGTTATCGTTTAAAAGTTTCTTGGCTCGCTCTAGGTCTTTTTGTGTGTTTTTCATGGTAACTCCTGTATTTTCGCACTACTTGGCGCATGTAACGGCCGTTTCCAGCCGACTATAAAATTTTACAGTATCCTCTATCGGATCGGGTGTTGGGAATTGCTTATGCGTTATTCTCTAGCGAATCGTAAGCAATTTTATTGTATCATATTAACCATGCGAATAACGTGATCGTATCATAAGGAAAAGAAAAACGGCCGTTTTTCACACTTTTGTACACTCACTTAAAGTATGTACTGCTAATTTAGCCAAAAAGTGATGGTTGATTCTTTGACCTGAATCGACGCTCTGCCAGCCGCCTCCCCTCGACTTCATCCTTGCATGGGCCGCCCATGTAAACCCCTTCAAAAACAGATGACCATACCCACTTCCCGCTTGGCATTTTCTTAACGGTGATTTGACCATTCTTGTACGCGGCGGTGTCTCGCCAACTGCTCGGATTGTTCATCCTAACCCCTGCCCTTTCGGGCGATAATGCCGCCCCAATTGGGGCGGCTCTCTTAAAATCTAATCTAGCGGCAATTCCTGCCACATCTCAATCAATTCATTCAACGTGTACGGCTCTGGCTCATCATCCTGAACATCTTCTAAAGCCTCCAACTCCAATAAATAGCGGTCGATTACGTTATCCATTACACATCCCCAAATAACAGTTCGTTAGCGTCTGCGTCAATTTCGGGTAAAGGCGTGGCGGGTGTGATCTTAATCGTCGCCTTGCCATTCGTTGCTACTGCTGGTCGCAAACTAATCCGCGTCTTGCGCCAATTGGCGATAGTTTCCGTTCCTGCAATCTCGGAAACATCAGTCGCCTGTGTTTTATTCAAAATTAGCTTCTTTGTGCGGCCAAAATCAAGGATCGCCCTCCAAACTTTGTCGCTCTTTGGGTTCATCGGGTTAGACGGGAATTCGTCAAATTCCACGTTGATAATGGAAACTTCAATCGTTCGGCCATTCAAGTCGCTGGCGTGTAACCATGGGGATGGGAAAAGCTCGGATAAGGTTGCGGGTGGTTTTGTGGTGCTCATTTGATTATTTCTCCTTTATCTAAAATCTGTGCAAGCTGTACGGCCTGCTTAACTGTTAATGATAAATGCTCTATTCTGATGTGCGTCTCTGGGTAGGTGGACATGGTAAGATGTCCGCTTATGGCTGTATATCTGCTGAAAAATCGGGGGGCGGATGTGTCCATATCTTCGGGGCGCGTGAATGTCTCGTTATGGGCGGGGCGCAATTCCAGCACCTCCCAAACTTCGGTGACGGCTTCGCGCACCATCTGAACCTTTTCATCGTGCGCCTGCTTCCGCTCGGCTGCCCATTCCCACTCATTGGTGAATTTTGGATAAAAGCGGCGGGTGATGTCGGCGGCAATACTGGCGGCGGTTCGTTTTTGGCTGACTGTGATTGTGGGGGCATCGTTGCGCGACCAATGATGTAACCCTATGCGCGGATAGTCACCCGCTATCTTTATTCTTCCCTCATTGCCGAATCCATCGAAAATAAGGCTAAAAATACGATCTTCCCCATCTTGCAATTTTGCGAATAATGACGAAGTTCTATTTGTATCTACAGACAACAGAACGGCTTCAAGTTCTGTTGTGATTTCTAGGGCTTGGGTTATTCGTGCGTCCATCTGGGAAACTCCTGCCCATCCTCCCCCACTAGAGAGGATGGGCGATAAAATTACGCTAATCTCGGCTCGGCGTTGTTTCTAAATTGACTAGCTCCATATTTGGCGGCTAATCCGTTTAGGTCTGACTTTGAACTGAAACGGCGGCGGCTGGGTGATGCTGTCCAATGCCACGCTCCGCGCTTACTTGACCAACGCATTTTTAACGCCTTCAACTTGTCGCGGGTTTCCATGTCGGCTCGGTCGGTATCTCGCACCCATACCCACGTGCCGATTAGCCAAACGCTCACCTCGTCGGGCAAGATGCTGGCGAGTATGGCGTGGATTTTGTCGATGATGGCCTGCTCGTGGGTTTCGTTGTATTTGTAGGTGTGTTGACGCTTGTCCGTGCCTGTAGTTGTTTGACCATCGCAATTTTGGAGGGCGATTTTGTAGGCGGTGTTTATCGCTTTCATCGTCTCGGTGGCGGTGGGGTCGTCGGGGTTTAGGTCGGGATGGTGGGCTTTTGCGAGTTCGCGGTAACGGCTTTTGATTTTTTCTACGGTGTCGCATGTGGTAAAGTATTGACGGGACATTTTGGATCTCCTGTATTGTGTAAGAATGCCCAACCGCTCCAACGGTTGGGCATTCGTGGTTTATGCGCTAACGAGTGCGAAAAAGTTAGCGGCTACGCTGGCCGCGTCGTGTGCGGCTTTCTCTAATTCTTCTACTCGACGCTGCAGGGTGTTGGCTATGATTGCCAACTTCTCAGGGCTGATGCGCTGGCCTTCGTCGAATACCTGCCAATCGATGATGGCGGGGTTTGCAAAGTGTGGGGGCGTGGATGTGGTAAAACGGGGCATGGTTAAACTCCTACAATTTAGCTAAAACTTTCTCTAGTGCTTCATCGGTCAAGTCCGACATAGCGAATATAAGGGCAAGGGCCTGGCCTGCGGTTTCGTGGGGGGTTAGTCGCAGAATTTCCCGCTGTAATTTGGATCGCTTTTCGGTTAGCGTTGATTCTGCTTCGTCGTCAACTATTATAAGCATGATAAAACTCCCTTGTTTCTCATCGGCGTAATTCTGACGGCGGATGTCGTGTAAATTTTTCGCTGTCCTGTATCGCCTGGGTAGAATCGCCTTTCTAATAATTGGGCATTAACCCAGCCATAAACGGGCGTGTATGATGGGGCTTCCTTTCTGTAAAAGTCGCCGCGATATTCAAAAATGGTACTGTCTTCGATTTCTGCGAATAATAATTCGATGTTGAAATTTCCTTCACTAAGCATTTTATTTCTCCTTAAAACTGAACAGTTAAAACGCACCAATTAAAACTAACGGCCTTTGAACGGGCGAAACCAACCAACCCGGGAAACCAGACACCGACACAGGCCGCGCAGGTGCTGGAGGGCGATGCCCAAAAACAACAACGGGCAGCCCCCACCCCACCGCGACCGCCATTTCTGACCAACTACCAGAGCCGCACGACTGCCAACGCTTGCGGCCAAACTGAGGCAACAACCCAAACGGTGCAGGAACGCCAGGCCAAACGAGCAAAACGGGCGAAGGGGCGGCGGCGAGGGCGGCGACAAAGGCGGCGGCGCGAACGGCAAAACGGGCGCGAGGTGCGAGGCCAGAAAATGCGGGCGAGGATTGGCGAAAGACAACCGCGCCAGGGACAGCCGCGCCGACCGCCTGCACCCCACGCCCACAAGTTGCAAAAACAGCCGCGCCGACGGGCAAAGATGCCGCCAGCGCACGAGCAACGGGAACACCTGCACCCGACCGACGACCAGCAAACCCAAATGAGGAAAATTGAGAGAGCAACATTAGACAACCCCCGCACGGGACAACCCAGCAACCAACCCGCGAACGCCCCCACCAAAAAACACAGGGCGACCAACCCAAGAAGGCCAGCGGGAATGACGGGGCGGCAAGCAGGGAACCGACACCGACAACCCAGACACGGCAACAGCCACGCCCAAGCGAACCGCCCACCGACGGGCAAAGCGAGAAGCGGCGGCGACTGAAGAAAAAGAGGCGACACCGACGAAACGAGAAAAAGAGCGGGAAGAACTGCGGAAAGTGAGGCCGCGCAGACCGCCAGAACGAAAGGCGGAAAAAGCGAGGGAGCGAACGGGGAAAAGCTGATTTTGATTTTGCATTTATTCTCCTTGAAAACTACAAAAGAACGGAA
>CAYSDT010000143.1:0-7427 GCA_964429835.1 uncultured Ardenticatenaceae bacterium
AGATTCAGCGGTGGGAGCGGATTCAGATTGTTGACAAGCCGTTACTCCAAAAAGAGCAAAAATAAATAAAACAAGAATTTGACGCATAACTACCCTCCAATTCATAATAAATGACTCTACTGAAAAAAGGTGTCGAGACCCAAAAGTTCAACCTTTTGTCTCGACAGGAATCCATTTTCTTTTAGAGCCGTGGATTCCCGCCTACGCGGGAATGACAGTCAAAGATATTCGTTAAGTTTGCGAATATGAACTGCCTATAACTCAACACATTTTGTTATTTTACCTCATTATGTGTTCATTAAATTCAAGATAAATATATTTTACCATAAAATACAGATGGTCTTCGCTATAGCGAATTTTCGTTTGTAGTTTTCAGTTAGCTGTTGATTGTTACTTGTTTTCTTTCCCATCCTTCCCATCAATATATTTCCCTAACGGATCCGCATCATCCTCGTCCACATACGTTTTGCGCGTCTTGCCCCCCTGCTTGGGGTCAGCCACCAGCCCCATTTCGTACAAATGCTCCATCAACCGCGCCGCACGCGGGTAGCCAATCCGCATCCGTCGCTGCAAATAGGACGTGGAAAGCTCATCCTGCTTTTGGGCGATGGCAATCGCCTGCTCCAACATGCTGTCGGTCTCATCCAACACCGCATGGCGGGCGATGAGGTCTTCCCACGGGGCAATCACGGGGTCAGCGATGGGCATCGTTTGCTGCCAATACTCGACTATGCGCTCGATTTCCAAATCGTTGACAAAAACACCCTGAATGCGAACAGGCGCGGGTGCTTCGGGCGATAAAAACAGCATATCCCCCTTGCCCATCAACTGCTCCGCTCCCGTCGCGTCCAAAATGACACGCGAATCGGTGCTGGAAGCGACGGCAAATGATAAGCGGGCAGGAAAATTGGCCTTGATGAGACCCGTGATGACATCGGTAGACGGCCGTTGTGTAGCCACCACCAAATGAATACCCGTCGCCCGCGCCATCTGCGCCAAGCGAATCAACGTGCGCTCAATATCGCCCGGATAGGTGTACATTAAATCCGCCAATTCGTCGATGAAGACGGCGATGTACGGCAATGGTTCCACATCTTCCGTTTGCTTAGCTGTTTGATTGAAACCCTTCAAATTTTTGGCGTGATGGCGGGTGAATAGTTCATAGCGTCTGTCCATTTCGGCCGTCAGCCAGCGCAAAACGCCCGTCGCCCGATCTGCTTCCACTTCCACGCGCCCAATCAGATGCGGCACGCCGTTAAAGCGGATGAGTTCCACCTTTTTGGGATCAATCATCACCAAGCGCAATTCGTCGGGGGTATTATTGAAGATGAGGCTGCTAATCATGCCGTTGACGCAGACGGATTTACCCGATCCCGTCGTGCCAGCCATGAGCAGATGGGGCATTTTACTGAGGTCAATAACGGCCGTTTCCCCCGAAATATCACGCCCCAATCCAACCCCCATCGGCGAATCCAGCTTCTGAAAAGCGTCCGATTCGATGAGCGTCCGCAAGCGCACCACATCTGTCTCGTCGTTCGGCACTTCGATGCCGACCACGCCACGTCCTGGCACAGGAGCTTGCACGCGCAAACGGCTGACCGCCAACGCCAACGCCAAATCCCGTTGCAACGCCGAAATCTGGTTAATGCGTACCTTTTTCAACTGGATTGAACCATCGGGGTTTGTTTTTTCAATGTAGCCGGGCAACAGCCCAAATTGGGTAACGGCTGGCCCTTGCCGCACCTCTGTCACTTCCGCAGGCAGGCCAAAATCGGCCAACGTCTGTTCGATAAGGCTCTTTTTACGCTCAATTTCGGCTTCATCCATCACCGTTTCTTGCCCTTTTTCCAACAGATCAATGGGCGGCAATTGCGGGCGGCGGGCGGGGGTGATGGGAACGATTGGCGCAGGAATATCTTCATCAAAATCGGGGGCGGCAAGGGGAGCGATGGCAAATGGCGCGTCTTCCACCTCTCGCGGGGCGATGCGTTGCGCCCACAAGCGCAGACGCAGCGACGTTGCATTCAACTCCTGCAACATATCCGCCCATGTGTACGACAACAGCATGGACATGCCCCAAATCAGCAAAAACAGATAGAACAATCCCGTTAAAAATCCGCCCAAAAAGGCAATCAGCGGTTCAGACAACGCCCATCCCACAAGCCCGCCCCCTTTGCCTAAATATGCGTCAGCAAGGGTTGCGTCGCTTAACACATGGCTGATGGGCAGCAGACTGAGAAGAACGAGCTCAAAGCCGATGACTTGGGCGGCGGAGATGGAAAACGGCCGTTTTACCCGCCGAAACATAATATGAATCCCACCAAAGGCGATAGTCGCCAGCACGGGGTACGCCCCCCAGCCAAACAGCGTGCGTAACGGCGAAACCGCCCACGCCATCACCCCTGTACTGCCCGAATCTGGCAAGCCAAACAGCAGAAACAGTGCCAGCAAGAACAGAACGCCGCCAAAAATCTCCAAGCTAAACGGCGACAACCTGCCCATCAACCGCTCGTCCCATGTGGACGGCGGCGGGCTGTCTTTTTTGACAACTTCTTCTTTTTCTTCTTCTGGTGGGGTTTTCTTCTTTCGGAATGCCATGAGAGACAAGAAATTGACAATTGACAATTGTCAATTGTCAATTGTCAATTTTGGGCGCAGGCTCAACGCCAATCGCTTCGCGCTGCCATCAACCGACATTACGCGGGCGGTGACGGTTTCGCCCAGTGACACCACATTGCGCGGGTGCATAAATGATCCTTCGGCCAATTCAGATAAATGAATCAATCCTTCCAGTTCGTCTTCCAACAACACGAACGCACCGTAATTAGTGATGTGGGTGATGTTTCCTGTGACCATTTGGTCAGGTTGGTAATGCGTTTCGGCCGTTTGCCACGGGTCTGGTTTCATCTGTTTTAAGCTCAGGGCAATGCGTTTCTGCTCTGGCTCAATATGTAACACTTTAACGGCCGTTTCTGTTCCTAATTGCAAAATCTGGTCAGGATGGCGAACGCGGCTCCACGATAGTTCAGAAATGTGAACTAATCCTTCCATGCCGCCAATATCAATAAAAGCACCAAAATTTGTGATATTGGTGACAGTTCCGGTGATGACATCGCCTACTTGGGCGGTTTTTAATAGTTCATCGGCACTATTACCGTCATTCTGTGCCGCTCGCTCAGACAAAATGAACTGGTTGCTATGGGAGTCAATGCGGATAATTTTAACGGTCAACTCTTCGTCAACCCGATCCGCAAGCGCATCCATTTTTTTCGCATCATCATCCAAAATGGGGAGATCAACAAGGTGGGATGAAGGGATAAACCCCGACAAATTATTCCAATGGATGAGCAGTCCGCCGCGATTATAACCGCTGACGGTGGTGGTGATTAGTGTGCCATCGTCATAATGCTCTTGTGCGAGTTGCCATGAGGCGGCTTTGCTGTTGTCGGCAAACGGCCGTTCTTCACCACCAACAACGCCATCTTCACTTACATCAGCGGGGAGAGATTGTTGCGTCTCTTCCGCAAAAAGCGCGTCCCAATACCCATCATCAGCGATGGGTTTGTTGGGCGATGAGTGCATATTGTTTTCAATCATAAGTTACTTTTAAGATTATGAATCCACTAAAAAAGTTCAACTTTTTATCTCGATACTTTTTTCAGTAAAGTCAATTATGGCTTTTCGCCGATTAGTATACCAAGAGAAGTTGTACACTTTAATTGTCATTCCCGTGCAGAAGTCCCCTGCCTATGCAGGAACAACATCCATATAATGCCCTCACGCAAACTTCGTACACCGCCTGCGTATTATAACTTGTTGTTATATTCTATCCAGAACTAAAATGCCCCCCTTGTTAAGTTAATTGTTTCCCTCTCCCCTTTCTTATACAATAGCCGCCGTCAAAAAAAGAAAAGGATAACAAATAAAACATTATGACAACTGCTTTACAACAAGAGATCGAAAAACGGCGTACATTCGCCATCATTTCCCATCCCGATGCGGGAAAAACCACCCTGACCGAGAAACTGCTCCTCTACGGGCAAGCCATCCACATGGCCGGCAGCGTCCGCGCCCGCCGCGACCAACGCGCCGCCACCTCCGACTGGATGGAAATGGAGCAAGAGCGCGGCATTTCCATCACCTCCACCGTGCTGCAATTTCCGTACAAAGGATTCACCGTCAATTTGCTGGACACGCCCGGCCATCAAGATTTTTCCGAAGACACTTACCGCACATTGATGGCAACCGACAGCGCAATGATGGTGCTGGACGCGGCCAAAGGTGTGGAAGCGCAGACGCGCAAGCTGTTTGACGTGTGCCGCCAGCGCGGCATCCCCGTCTTCACCTTCATCAACAAGATGGATCGCCCCGCACTCGACCCGCTCGATCTGCTCGATGAAGTCGAAACGGTGCTGGGTATGCAGCCCGTGCCGATGAATTGGCCGATAGGGGATGGGCAAAAATTCATGGGCGTGTACGACCGTCTCAGCGGCGAGGTGCATCTGTACGACCGCACCATCCGCAACCAGACGATTTCACCAGAGATGGTCACGAACATCGACGATCCGCGCATTCACGCCACATTGGGCGACGCGGAATATGAAGATTTGATGCTCAACATCGGCTTGCTGGATGAATTAGCCGAATTTGATCATGAAAAATTGATGAGTGGGGAACAAACGGCCGTTTATTTCGGCAGTGCATTAACCAATTTCGGCGTACAGTTATTTTTGGACGATTTCATCCAATACGCCCCGCCGCCCGGCGACTATCCCAGCGACGCAGGGATGATTGCACCCGATGGGGAGACGTTTTCTGGCTTCATTTTCAAAATTCAGGCCAACATGAACCCGCGTCATCGGGACAGCGTTGCCTTTTTACGCATTTGTAGCGGCCGTTTTGAGCGTAATATCACCGTCAAGCACGCCCGCAGCGGCCAGACCATGCGCCTCTCCCGCCCGTACAAATTCTTCGCCGACAACCGCCAAGTGGTAGATGAGGCGTATGCGGGCGACATCATCGGCTTGCCGGGTAATCGCAACTTCACCATCGGCGACACGCTGACGGCTGGTGCGCCCTTCAATTTCGCCCCCATCCCCCGCTTCCCCGCCGAGCATTTTGCACGACTGATCCATTTAGCCATCAGCAAGCAGAAGAAATTCCTGAAAGGGATTCATCAGTTGGTCACGGAAGGAGCGATGCAGATTTTGCACGAGACGGAGGCGGGACGGCGCGATCCGATTTTGGCCGTCGTCGGTGTGTTGCAGTTTGAGGTTGTGCAAGCGCGGCTGCAAAGCGAGTACAACGTCACAACTAAAATGGACATGCTGCCCCATCGCCTTGCCCGCTGGGTGACTGGTGATGAAGCGGATATTGATTTATTGCCGTGGCGGTATGCGTTGTTGAAGACTGAGGATGTAAACGGCCGTTTGGTAGCCCTCTTCAACTCCGAACACGAACTAACCTACTACCAAAACAAGTATCCCAACGTACAGTTCAATCAGACAGGGTAAGTGACTGTCACTTTAAGTAAAATGGTGGACAACAATTAAAGGGAGACGCATGAATACATATAGAAAGACCTCAATCAGTGTGGGTGTGTTGTTTATAATTGGAACAGTCGCTGGCATTTTAAGCGTTGTTGTTACGGGGTCTATTCTGAATGATCCCGATTATCTCATTAAGATTTCTGCAAATGAAAATCAAATTATAATAGGTGCGCTCCTTGTGTTAATTATGGGATTTTCACTGGCTATGGTTCCCGTGCTATTATTTCCAATCTTCAAAAAATATAACGAATCCTTAGCATTGGGAGCGGTTATTTTCAGAGGCGCACTTGAAGCTGTCACTTATATCGCTATTGTGATCTGTTGGTTATTACTAATTGTATTGAGTCAGGAATATGTGAAAGCTGGTACGCCTGCCGAATCCTATTTCCAAACAGTAGGCATATTGTTACAAGAAGCAGGGGGGTGGTTTGGTCACATCTTGTCAATGGTTTTTAGTATAGGTGCGTTGATGATTTATTACTTATTCTATCAATCAAAACTTATTCCCCGATGGTTAGCACTTTGGGGATTGATCGGCGCGGTGTTGTATTTAGCACAACCCTTGTTAGCAATGTTTGGCTCTACATTTGATGTTCTATTTGCACCGTTAGCCTTGCAAGAAATGGTTTTGGCAATATGGTTAATTGTAAAAGGGTTCAACATAATAACAAACGATGGGGATGAATTATAAACGGCCGTTTGGTCGCCCTTTTCAATTCCGCACACGAATTAACCTACTACAAAAACAAATACCCCGACGTACATTTTAGTCAAACGGGGTAGGGAATGGATAATTGATAATGGAGAATGGAGAATTTCCATCGGTTGAAAACCGATGACTGGCGCAAAAAACGCGCTGAAAGCACGTTACTCGTAGCCCGCTTTTAGCGGGCTTTGTATATCAGGCATCGGTTAGAAACCGATGCCTTTTTGTTAGATATTTTTTAAATTCCGATCATATTCATCGTGATTGCCGATGAAGTACCAGTAAATCGTATCGCCCTCAAGCAATCCTAATGCACGATAATTGCGCCCGATGCGTACCGAGTAAATTGGTTCACGTTTGTTAACGCGCTTGAAGCGCAACCCGCCAGCAAACGGATTGACGCGCCATAAATGGTATGTTTTATGCGCTCGTTTCTGGATGTCAGGTGGTAGATTGCGAAATAACTGCCAAAATTCAGGTACGGTGTGTGATTTCATTTTGGAGCAATTGTTCCCTTTGCGGTAAAAACCATCGGCGCACTTTGTCCAGCGCGAATAGATGCCCGTACTCTATCTGCCATACTTCCCATACTATCTTCTGTTGCCGCAAATTGTTCATCCCAACGTGCCTCATCGGCAAGAATATCAGCTTCAGTTTCACCATAAAGGATGGTTGATTCATTGAGAGCCTGCGCTTTGATATAACGCGCATAATCGAGAAGTTGCACCATCCGTTCCGTAGGCAATGTCCGCACGATATTTAGCAATGTTTGTTCGTGTATAGATGGTTGTAGGGTTGCTTGCATTTCCATTTTTATCACCGCTTATCCTGCTGTTTTTACTTTTTTATTTCTGTTGTCAGTGTAGCTATTGGGGGCTGGATTGTCAAGTTGCATGAGCAATGGAAAATTATCAATTTTTAACCATCCATCTCCCATTCATCCTGCACTTTACGCGGATGAGGAATTTCCACCTGCATAATCATCCCGCCCGCCGCTTGATTGCGAAAACTGAGCCGCCCACCCATCAAGGCCACCCGCTCGCTGATGCCCAGCAGCCCATAATGCCCCGAACGGCTTAACGCCGACAGGTCAAAATCGGCGGGCAGGCCATCCCCGTTATCAATGATGGTGATGTGCAGCAGGCGCGGCGACGTTTGGGTGAGGGTGACAG
>CAYSDT010000144.1:0-7381 GCA_964429835.1 uncultured Ardenticatenaceae bacterium
TGGGGTATAACGGCCGTTTTTCCCCAACGAAAAGAAACAATCAACAGCCAACAGAAAACAATCAACTGAAAACGGGGGCGTTTTTCCCCAAATTATCTTTACAACTGTTGCGGGATTGGGCGACCATAAAGGTCGCCCCTACAAATGAATAGGATGTGTTTCATTTACTTAAAAACACGGCAGATAAATCTGCTGCTACATCTGCAAAGTCGGCCTTCGCCGACTAGAATTTAGTCGGCGAAGGCCGACTTTGCAGTCGTAGGCGCGAATTTATTCGCCAGCTAAAGTAAATGAAACACACCCAAATGAATAAAATCACCGATACACCCCTTCCACCAGCACCTCCCCCTCACGCAACACCAATCTAGTTACTTCAATGGGCAAATCCATATCAGCGTACACCGCTTGCGCTTGGGCGATGGCATCTATTACAAAAGCGGGGGCCTCCGTGCCAGCCACGCCAACCTCTTGAATGTCCGCCTCCAGTTTGCCATTTTCCAAATAAATGCGGGTGCGACCAAAGACGGGTACACGCAACCCCATCACATGCGCCACCCCGCCGACAAGCACATAATCATGATGGATTTCCACTTGTGGATGGCTGAATGGCAGATTGGGGCGCGGCTCCATGAACCATGTCAGCGTTTCCATCGCAGTTCGATCTGTTACCACGACGCTGAACGGTTCACCGACCGCGTCACCTGCCTGCCAATGTGCGCGAATGTCGGCAATTTCGGGGTGCAGGATGGGTTCAACCGCCAGCAGATCAATGCGGTTGGCGATGGTGAACCAAGCAACGCCGTTTGCTGCTAACAAGAATAACGCAATCCACAGGTTTATGAGTTTTAGATAGGGTTTTATGCGTTTCATAAGTAAGAAATTGTCAATTGTCAATTGTCAACGGGGGTATCGTTATGATTTACCTACTGGAGTCTGACGAAAATTGAATTTCAGTCGAGACGTAGGGGCGGTTCGCGAACCGCCCCTACTGGAGAGAAATGTTAAAAACGCCAGTGTCCAGTTACCTACTCCCATTCGTCTAATTTTAGGCGGAATTCTTTGGATAATTCGCGTACTGCTTCCAGCCGCCGTTCCAGACTGATGCCGAGGGCGACGAGGGCTGCGCCCAAAATGAGCAGGGCGAAGGTGTTTAGGGCGAACAGTGGTTCGATTAACTGACCGACAACGGCCGTTACCACTCCAGCAACGCCCGCGTACAATAATCGGCGTAAACGACGGTAGCTGCCCAGCCAAACGATCAGCAGCCCTTCAATAATCATCAACAGCGCGTACCAGCCGCCATATTCGCCAAATGATTGCCAGAAAGCTGAACCGAAAAGCAGGACAACGGCCGTTATATCAATCCATCGTGCAATTTCACGACGGCCGTATATCCATTCCATCCATCCCACCGCCAACAGGTAGAGGCTGGCTGGCAGGGCGTACAGTTGTAATTCACGCGAGTTTTGAGTCAGCAGCAGCCATAAACCCCACGCAACGAGGAGCATCATCAGCGCAAAATAGCTCAGGCGCGGGCGATTTTCTACCACAGCGGCGGCTAAATAGAACAGCCCCAAAATGGCAAAGGTGCGGATTGCCATAGTCGCTTGTAAGCTGTGGGGCAGGATGATTCGTCTGTCCCAAAACAAAGCCCCGATGGTGATTTGCGGCAATCTGGGTGCGAACAAGAACAGGAGTCCCAATGTCACAAATGAAAGCAGCCAACCACCGCGAATTAACGGCCGTTCCCACACCATCGTCCATATCGTTTTCGCCGACTTTTTCAGCCGCCTGCGCCGCATTGTGTAACCAATTGCGCCGTAAACCGTTGCCAAAGCTGCTAACATGGGCGGGTGAGATGTTACTGGCGCGTCCCAAAATTGGAGCAGTTGCGCGGCTGCCACCGCACCGAGTGCCATCCCAATGTAGGTAAGCAGCGGCAGCGACCAAGCGGTTGCCAACACGCCGACCATCGCGCCGTGCAACAGGGTGACGGGCGTGCTTGCGCCACTGTTAGCAAATGTCATCAGTTGCCCAAAGAATATGTCGGTGAAGAAGAGGAGGTAAAGCGGCAATGCCCATCCGTTTAAGTTGAGCGACCAACGGCCGTTTTCCTGTGTCAATAACGCCTTTTCCGCTTGCATCCATTCCATTGCCAATGCCGCCGCCAGCGTCAACATGGTGACGGGCATGAAGGCGAGTGCAAGCCACGCGGGGTCGTCTGCCCATCCATCCCAAATGAGGCGAATGAACGCCAGCGCGGTAAATTGCGCCCATGCGCCAGCGACCAGCATCCATCTTTTTGAACGGAAGCGGAATGTTGCCCATGTATAAACGGCCGTTCCCAATGCCAAAACGAGCATCCAACGCCATTCGCTTTCAATGGAAAGGAGCGCGGAAACGGCCGTAAACCATAAGCCCACCGCGTACAGCGAAAATGCCCACCATCTTGTCCATCGCCGCCAAAATGCAGACGGCCACATGAACGGTTTGCCCCACGGGAAGCGGGTGATGGACGGTTTTGGATTATCGGCTGTCGGCTCCAGCCCCCATAGTTGATCCAGCCATCGCCCCAGCGCGAGTGCGACCAAAATGCCCGGCCATGCGGCAAGGCCGGCATTGTCAAAATCGACATTGAGCAGGGAAACGGCCGTCCAATACGGCACAATCGCCAAAATAACTGCCATGCTGAAAATAAGCGGCTTTCGCAACCAGATGGCGGCAAATGTCAGCGTCGCGGTCGCCATGCCGTAACCGATCAATGCGCCCGTGCGGTCAAAACTGCTGAATGGCAGACTGACCGCGATTAACACAAACATCATCACCAGCAGGGGTTTTTCGTATCGGCGCAAGGAGAAGTGGCGCAACAGGCGTGCCGTTACCAAATAGAGCGCGGCTAAACCTGCAAATGCCCATCCATAATGATGAGCCTCTGCATTATTGTAAATTAAGACGACGGAAACGGCCGTTGGCAGTAAAGCCGTCGCTAGATAGAGCCAAAGCGGTTGGCGGAACAGCAAAACGGAGAGCAAAGCGAGGCCGCTGTTGAAGAACAGCACGCCCGCCAATACGGGCAGATTTGCGCTGACTAAGGGGATGGAAATAACGGCCGTTGCATACGCGGTCAAGTAAAACGGCAATCCATAGCCAGCCTCCCATTTCGACAATCGCTTGCCAACCAACAGCATCGGCAGGGCAAAAGCCAATACCAGCAAGCCGACGGGCGTGAGGGTTGGATTAGGTGAACGGGGAGCAAATTCTAACAGCAGGGCGACCGCCCAAATGGGCATCAACGCTGTCATCGGGTAAAGGAAGCGCGGGTTGGCGGCTTCTCCTTTTTGGCGGAAATAACGGTCAAGCCACGCGGCAATCAGGTAAAAAATGATGGCAAGCGGGAGGGTTGTGATGGCTGGCGAGATGTTTGAAAATAACAGCATCCAAAATAAGGCCAACGGCATGACAGCATGGGCAACGACAAGCGGCGGCCAACTCCAGCGATCTTGCCGCCCGTCTAAGCCAAAGCGTTGTGCTAATTTAATGCCAACGGCCATCAATACCAATGCAAATGCTGCCCACGCGATGCTGTACCATTCATCTGTCACCCAGAAAATGAGGTGAGCAGCGATGGAGTACGGGGCAAATGCTAATATGCTGGCAAGCCAGACGAGATTGACATCGCGGAACAGCTTGGCCGACAAGGCGTACAATCCCACAATCAGCGTCAGGGCGATGGCTGACCATATTTCCCGCGTTGTGCCGCCGTCCAGCATAAGCAAATTGCGCCCCAAAGCCATGATGATGGTGATGAGAGAAACAGACCAGCCTGCGATGAGTAACGGCCGTCTAAAAAACCGCCACGCACGACGAACAATCGGTTGTGCATATTTTGTATGCGCCATTTGGTGCAATCCACGCTCGGTCATCACATACAAAATCGCCAATAACGCGGCGAATATGGCCGAACGGCCGCTTCCTTGACTGTATGCCGCGCCGATGATGCCAAAAGCGGCCGTTGCCAACCAAATGGCGATATGCGCCCATCGGCTTTTATCCCGATGCCACGCATACAAGGCGAGGGTGACGGCGATCAATATAATGGTCACGGTTGCTGACCATTGTTCATTAACAGTACCGATGTAAAGCAGGTCTCCAATCGAGAGTCTAAATATGAAGGCGATGAAGGCGATGAAAAGTATGGCGATTATGTATAGAAAAAATATCGTGTGAATTAACGGCCGTGTGAAATTGGGAGATTTGCCATACCGATTTTCAAGTTGCATAACAGCCATCATATAAAGCAGCGGCAACAGGGCAAAAGTTGGCATGAAAAGGCGCTCGTCAATCCGAAATTGATCAAATACGGCGATGACGGCAAGCGGCAGTAGCAGCCCGCCAACGTAGAACCAATGCTTATTATGCAATAAGAAGACGGCGAGGAAATAGAAGATGGAGGTGGAGTATAAAACGGCCGTTATCCACGGTTGATCTTGATACTCAAAAATAATGGCAAGGGCGGCGGCATTGCTCAAATGGGCGGCGGTTTGCCATGGACGACCATAAACCCATCGCGCCCGCCGCAGACGGAGGTAAAGTGCCAGCAAAAGCCACGCCAGCAGGGCGTACAACAGGGCCAGCGGGGAGTGGGCAAGACGGCCGTTTTCCCAAATCAGCCACACCCATCCCACAAGCGGCAACGCCGTCAACCAATGAAACAGCGCAGGCAGGGGAGTGTTGGAGAAGGGGAGAAGGGGAGCGGGGGAGCGTTTGTGTTCTAAGTATGCCAGCCAGCCGTTGATGCCGATCCAGTTGCCGAGTGCGTAAATTAGAATTTCTTGATCAAATAAAATGGCGGGGGGGAGCAGTGCCGCAAATGCAATGAGAATTGCCGATCCGAACAGCGGCACGCTGAATGTATTTGCATAGCGGCGGCTCAGGCGGCGGTTGTCCACCCGCAAAGCGGCGATGATGTGCAAAATCGCCAACAGCGACCATGGCAATGCTAATTCGGCTAAAGAGGCTTCGTGCCACGCCATCCAATTGCCGCTGCTAAGCAGCAAGAAAAGGGACATGAGCCATAACGGCCGTTCGTCATGCCACAAGCGGGCAAGATACACCATCAACCCCGCCAACAAAAGGTAGGTGGCGGCGGCGGCAGGCGCGTCCATCAATCCCCATAAGGCGGACAGGGCGACCAATAGCCAGCCAACAGCAAGAATGATTGGCTTAAACACGACGGCATCGTCCGTTTTGGACAAATGGTGGGCAAAGGCAAAGTAAAGAGCAGCGAGGACAGCCCATCCCAGCGCGTGCCAGCCTATATCTGTGTGCCACAAGATAAAGAACGCGCCCTGCGTCAGCCAAAGGGCAATCGGGATGGCGAGGGCGGTTGCCAAAACGAATGGGCGCAAACGATAATGGCGGGTCATCAGCAACAGCGTGATGCTGCCAAACACCCAACTTGTCGCTCGTGCCAGTTGGAACGAAAAGGCAGCAGTTCCACCAAAAAAGCCCCAAATAAGGGTGACAGCCATGATGGGAACGGCCGTTACTAATGCCATCTGTCCGAAGGGGCGGGGGAGCAGGGGCGAAAGGGAGCGGGGGAGACGGTCGCGTAAGATGGCTTGCAACAGGGCGGATGCGCTGATGGCGGTGATCTGCCATATGAAGGGTGCGCCGAATAGGTTGGCGGTGGCGGCGAAGAGGCTGCTTAGGGCGATGCTGACGAGATAACCGAAGAAGGAGGCTTGAGTGGTAACGGCCGTTAATGTGTACGCAATCAGACAGACAACAGAAGCCAATAGCCAGACAAAAGGCCAGCTATCGGACGGAAAGCCGCCTGATAGATAAAAAGCGTAAAAATCAAGCGGAAGCAGCAACGCCCCGACCGCACTTAGGGCGATGCCCGATCCTCGCAAGTTCATTTTTACGCGCACATACCAGCCTAATCCATAGAAAAACGTGGTGTAGCTGCCCAAAACGGTGATTTGCACGATGGGCGGGAAGGTTCCCCAATTCCAAACGACCCACGACACACCAGAAGCAAATAAAAGAAGTACGCCCAAGAACAAGATGGCGTGTAATGTGCGTTCAGAGAGCAGCGATTCCCATACTTTGTCCCAACTGAATGAGGGGCGTTTGCGGCGTGGTTTTGGCTCTCGTTTTGGTTTTTTTGTGGTGAGGGGAACGGCCGTTTCTACAATAATATCGTCTTCAACGACTGGTTCTGGCTGACGAATACCAGCAGTTAGCTCTAATTGCTTAATTTCATCATCTAACTGCGCCTTCGCCTCTATGCAACTGTTGACATTCATGCCCTCATTTTCACATAATTGCGTAAGCGTCTTTTTTGTAAATTGCACCACTTCCCATTGGCGTAATGCTTGTTTTGTAAATGATGCTACGCGGGTGCTGATGGTCGGTGCGTCTATCAGCTGATCTTTTATTTTAGCGATTTTGTTTTGGGTAACGGCCGTTAATTCAGATTGAGCAGCTATTGAAATCCATCTTTTGTTAGTCCAATAGCGCAATTTCTTCTGCAAGTAAGTTTGTTTATCCAGTTGCAGGTGTAATTCGTAGGTTTCGGCTTCGTTAGGTGGTGGTTGGCGTAAGCCAAGTTCTACAGTTACGGCGCGTTGCTGTTTTTGGTAGCGGTCTACCAGACGTTTTGTCTGCGAGGGATGAAAGCCCCATGATTCTATTTCGTTGAGGAGATAATTGATGTTGGAGAGGCGTTCGAGTAAACGGCCGTTTGCACTGTATTCACAATCTGGGCAGGGGGCAGTTAAATCAAATTCAGCAGAGTCGCATTGAGGGCAGCGCATAAATCACCTTACGATAAAACGTCACAACAATGTAACATCTCAATAACTTGGGGTAAAGACCTGACAGGTTTCATCAAGACCTTTTGTTTTACACGAGTATCTTTGAAAAACCTGTCAGGTCTCCCCGAAATATTGAGAAGATACACAACAATGATGGATCGTTTTACAAAATTATCCAGATCGTACCTATAGTTTCTGCTAACGTACACCAGTATAATAACATACTATAGATGAACTTACTGAATTTCGTAATGCAATAATAGGGCGATTGCATACCCAGTCTTTGATTTGGAGTCGAGGCTTTAGCCGGTTCCTGCCCGTTCACGACCGGCTAAAGCCTCGACTCCAACCATTTTTAATTCTTTTCTGGAGTCTGGCGAAAATTGAATTTCAGTCGAGTTGTAGGGGCGGTTCGCGAACCGCCCCTACTGGAGAGAAATTCTAAAAACGCCAGTGTCCAGTTCTTTGCCAATTACTGTGCCAAGAAAACCAAGATTGGTTTTTTGATGGGAGATATGCAAAAATAGGCATGGTTCATTTTGTGCGAAATGATCTTTACA
>CAYSDT010000145.1:0-7369 GCA_964429835.1 uncultured Ardenticatenaceae bacterium
CAAGTGGCAAGTGAGTAAGTGGCAAGTCAACATCAGCATACTTGCAACTTGCAGGCTTGCTTACTTGTAACTTAAAGAGGATATGATGCGTAATTTAGAAAATGATGTTGACCATATTTTGATTAGTGCGGAGCGTTTGCAGGAGCGGACGCAGGAATTGGCAAGGGAGATTGAACGAAACACGGCCGTTTATGACGACCTTCTCCTGATTTGTGTATTAAAAGGGGGATACATCTTCCTTTCTGATTTGAGCCGCGCCCTGAAACGGCCGCATGTTGTCGATTTCATGGGCGTGTCCAGTTATGGCGCAGGCACAGAAAGCACGGGCATTGTGCAAATTATGATGGATTTGAAGCAATCAATTACTGGTCGTCATGTGCTGATTGTGGAAGATATTATCGACAGCGGGCGCACATTGCAATATCTGCGCGGCCTGTTGCTGGCGCGTAAACCCGCCTCATTGCAGATTTGCTCGCTGCTCAGCAAACCATCCCGCCGTGAGGTGGATGTGCCTGTCGATTACATCGGTTTTGAAATTCCCGATGAATTTGTCATCGGCTACGGCTTGGATTTTGACCAACTGTACCGCAATTTGCCGTACATTGGCGTATTGAAACCAGAAATGTTTGCATAGGTGCAAGTTGCAAGTGGCAAGTTGCAAGTGTAGGTAACTTGCATACTTGCCACTTGCCCGCTTGCCATTTGTATCATGGATTTATCAACGTATGCGGGGCGATGGGTGGCGTTTGCCAATGGGCGCGTGGCGGGTGTGGGACACACGGCCGCCGAAGCACTCCATCTGGCACGGCGCAATCGTCCAAAAGAGCGATTGACGGTCGCGTTTGTGGAAGGTGAGGGCAAACGGCCGTTAACCCTGCCCGCCCTCATGGATCGCATACGGCCGTTATTGAATCGTCACGAAACGGCCGTTTATCTGGTCGGTGGTGCGGTGCGTGATGCCCTGCTCGGCCGTTCCAGTAATGATTTGGATTTTGTCGTGCCTGAACGGGCGATTAAACTGACTTTCCGCGTCGCCGACCGCTTGCATGAACCAGCGTATGTGCTTGACCGTGAGCGTGACGCGGGGCGCGTGGTGATGCAAGCAGACGAAACGACGCTCGACTTCACTCGCTTTCGCCAGAAAGATTTGGATGCCGATTTACACGACCGTGATTTTACGATTAACGCCATCGCCCTGCCCGCGACGGCAAAAGATGAGACCAGTCTCATCGATCCGTGCGGCGGCGTGGCTGATTTACGAGCGGGATTGATTCGGCAAGCGTCACCGACGGCGTTGACGAATGACGCGGTGCGCGGTTTGCGCGGCTTGCGGCTGGCGTTGACGTTGGGCTTTGAAATTGAGGGTGAAACGGCCGTTTCTATCGCCCAATCCAGTCAGGAAATGCACAAGGTGTCCATCGAACGGGTGCAAGCGGAGTTTGTCAAACTGCTGCACACCGATTTTCCCGACCAAGCCGCCCAATTGATGGACGAGAGCGGCTGGCTGCACGCCATCACCCCCGAAATAACCGATTTGCGCGACCTGACCCAATCGCCGCCGCACCATGAGAATGTGTTGGCGCATACGATTTCGGTGTTGCGCTGGTTAAGATTGGTGGAAACGGCCGTTTTGACCGACAGCGCACTGCCCGAACCAACCCCCATCGCCCACGCGATTCGTGGAGCGTTAGCCCCATTTGCCGAGCCGTTGTGTGACCATTTTTCGCGGGAAATTAACGGCGGGCTGGATGGGTTGGCCTTATTACGATTGGCGGCGTTGTTCCACGATGTTGGCAAGAAAGCGACGCGCACGGTGGAAGAAAACGGCCGTATTCGTTACATCGCCCACGACAGGGTGGGCGCAAAAATTGCGGCCAAACGACTGCGCCGTTTGACATTCAGCAACGAAGCGATTGCTCATGTCAAGCGGGTTGTTGATGGGCATATGCGGCCGTTGTATCTGGTGAATAATGGTGGCACGGTCAGCCGTCGCTCCGTTTTTCGCTATTTTCGGGCGACGGGTGAGGCTGGATTAGACATTGGCTTGCTGGCCTTAGCTGACCATCTGGCGACGTATGACGGCGTGGGCGACGCGGGAACGTGGCGGAAATTGACGGCACTGGTCGCCCATCTTTTCCGCCACTATTTTGAACATCACGAGGAAACGGTCGCGCCGCCACAATTGATAAACGGCCGTGAACTAATCACAGCCCTTTCTTTAACGCCCGGCCCAGAAGTTGGCCGCCTGCTACGCCTCATCACTGAAGCGCAGGCGGCGGGTGAAATTCAAACGAAAGGGGAAGCGATTGCCCTTGCACGGCAAGAAAATAGATAATCATCAATTATCCATCATCTATTTTCAATTATTTACCGATCCAAATGTGCCAAAAACTCATTCCGCGTCATCGCTCGTTTGCGGAACGCGCCGATCATTTTGCTGGTGACCATGCGCGGATGCTCTTTTTTGATGCCGCGCATCATTGAGCAAAGGTGAGAGCCTTCGACGACCACAGCCACCCCTAAAGGATTCAAAATATCATCAAGCATTTCCGCAATTTGGCGCGTTAATCGCTCTTGCACTTGCAAGCGGCGGGCGAACATATCGACGATACGCGGAATTTTAGAAAGGCCGATCACCTTGTCGCGGGGGATGTAGGCGACGTGGGCGCGGCCATAAAAGGGCAGCATATGGTGTTCGCACATGCTGAAATACTCAATATCTTTGACGACGATCATCTCATCGTACTCGACATCAAACAGGGCGTTGTTGACGAGGGCGACGGGGTCTGTCGTGTAGCCAGATAATATCTCATCATACATGCGGGCGATACGGTTTGGCGTGCCGAGCAATCCTTCGCGCTCTGGGTCTTCGCCAACTTTTTGCATGATGGTGTAAATGGCTTGTTCGATCTCTTTCTTATCTTCTGGGGTATTGATTGGTTTTGTCATTAGGTTAATTGGACACTGATTTCATTGATTGCACTGATAAAAAAGAAAAATCAGTGTTCATCAGTGCAACCAGTGTCCCATTTTATTAAAATTTTAGATTACAGTTTGGACAATGCGTTGCGCTGGCGGTAACGGCCGTTTCGCACGCAGGACATAATAGTTCAAATTCAACCCCACAGGCGGGGCATTGGTCGTCATCTTCGGAAACGGCCGTTCCACATTCAGGACAAAGCAGTTGCTTGCAGTGCGGGCATTCGTCGATTCCCTTTTCAATTTCTTTTTGACAGGATGGGCAGATGGTTCCATCTGATTTTTGTGGTGCGGCTTGATTCTTGTCATTATCGAAGCCGCAACGGGGGCAAATATGCTCATCGTCCACCAGATTGATTTGGCAGGAGGCGCAGATCAGATTGTTGCAGCGTGGACATGCCCCATCTTCAATAGGGGTGTACTGCTTGCCACATTCGGGGCAGGCGACCATGCGTACCAGCACTTTTTCCACAAGGATGGTGTGGATGATGCGGGCGGAGCGGCGTTGGATGATAGTAACGGCCGTTCCGCATTTTGGACACTCCGTCGTTCCCGTAGGAAACGGTTCCTGACAGTTGGTGCAGAATTGGGGGAAAAGCGCGTTGCAATTGGCACAGAATTCCGTGCCAGCCGTCAATTCAAAATCGCAGAGTGGGCAGTCGAAATACAGTTCCATCCCGCAATTGTCGCATACCTCATCATCTTCGTCTGTTTCGTGGGCGCAGCTGGTGCAGAATGTCGTGCCGCAATTGGAGCAGAAGCCGTCTTCAATGTACAGCGGCTCATTGCAACTGGGGCATTCCCCTGTGTACGCTTCTTCCTCTTCTTCGCTTTCGGCGGTGATGGGGCGCGATTTATAGGAAACGGCCGTTGCTGACCCTTCACCTCCTAAAATGCCGCCGCAATGCGGGCAAATAGCTGCATCTTCATCCACCTCTTCACCACAATGCTTACAAAGGATGGCAAATTCTACTCCACAAGACGGGCAGGATTCGACATCATTTTCGCTCAGCAGCGTACCACAATCGGGGCAGACGTTTTCGGTTTCCTCATCTTCATCTTCCTCTAGAACGCCGCCACAATGCGGACAAATCACCGCATCAACATCAACTTCTTTATCGCAGTATTCGCAAAGATAAACGAATTCCCATCCACAAGATGGGCAGGATTCTGTATCATTTTCGGTTAATAGCCCACCACATTCAGGGCAAAACTCTTCTTGTTCGCTCAAAGTATATCTCCATGCTATAGCAATTTGTTACTATGTTCACTTAATAAACCGCCGAAAATTATACCAGATATATGACAAATACCTTATGGAAGATGACATTTGTCAATAGTGGCGAGTTGGGAATTGGCTATACTGATTATGGCAGATTCTACTTAATCGCAACCATATGCAAACCCATCTTTTAGCAGGTTTGTACATAGATTGCCAAACATTTTTTTTCAATGAGTGCAATTGGAGGCACTATCATAATGACGAAGAACACATTAACCATTACCGATAATCGTACAGGAACGGGATATGACATCCCAATTGAGCATGACACCATTAATGCCATGGATTTACGGCAGATTCGTGTGAACGAAGGTGACTTCGGCATGATGAGCTACGATCCCGGCTTCAAAAACACCGCGTCAACAAAAAGTACCATCACTTATATTGATGGCGGTGCTGGCATCTTGCGCTATCGTGGCTATCCCATTGAACAGTTGGCTGGAAAATCAAACTTCTTGGAAGTTGCCTATTTGACTTTGTTTGGCGAACTGCCCAGCAAAGATGAGTATGATGCTTGGGAATATGACATCCGTCATCACACTTTCTTGCATGAAAACATGAAAGGATTGATGCAGGCATTCCGTTATGATGCCCACCCGATGGGGATGTTTATCTCCTCAGTGGCCGCATTGTCCACCTTCTACCCCGAAGCACGCGACGTGATGGATGCTGATATTCGCGCCAAACAAATCGTGCGCTTGATTGCAAAAGTACCAACCATCGCCGCCTTCTCCTATCGCCATAACAAAGGGTTGCCCTATGTGTATCCCGACAACGATTTGAGCTATGCTGGCAACTTCTTGGGCATGATGGACAAAATGTCTGAGGCCAAATATGAAGTGAACCCGATTTTGGAACATGCGCTGGATGTGCTGTTTATGTTGCATGTTGACCATGAGCAAAATTGTGGCACAGCGACGATGCGCGTCATTGGCTCCAGCCAAACCGACCCGTACACAGCGATGGCTGGTGCAGCGGCTGCGTTGTATGGCCCACTGCATGGTGGCGCAAATGAAGCTGTCTTGCGTATGTTGGTTGAAATTGGCGATGCGAAGAATGTGCCTGCCTTTATGGAAGGTGTCAAGAATCGTGAACGTCTGTTGATGGGCTTTGGACACCGCGTCTACAAGAACTTTGACCCACGCGCCAAGATCATCAAGGGTATTGCTGATGAGGTCTTTGAAGTGACCGGGCGTAATCCGTTATTGGACATCGCGCTTGAACTGGAACGTATTGCGTTGGCTGATGACTTCTTCATTGAGCGTAACCTGTATCCAAATGTTGACTTCTACTCAGGCATCATCTATCAGGCGATGCAGTTCCCCGTCTCTATGTTCCCCGTTTTGTTTGCTATTCCGCGTACAGTGGGTTGGTTGGCACAATGGCAAGAGTTGTTGGGCGACAGCACGCAAAAAATTGCCCGTCCGCGCCAGATTTTCTTGGGTGCTGACGAACGTGATTTTGTGGCAATGGACAATCGTTAATAACAATTGACAGTTAATAATTAACAATTAACAGCTAACAATTGACGGGGGATCGTTAATTGTTAGCTGTTTTTTGTTGCCTGCATGCCTCGTTCCACGCTCTGCGTGGAATGAAGATCAGGACGCTCTGCGTCCTTCTGGATGCAGAGTTTGGCAACGCCAAATCCCTACTTCTTGACTGTCATTCCCGCGCAGGCGGGAATCCATTTCTCTGGAAAAGGTGGATTCCTGCCTACGCAGGAATGACAATTAAAAATGTAGCGGTCATTAAAAACAAGCAATTTTGATGGTGAATCCCTGTGCTTAACTACTCCCCAAATCGCTCTGCATCTTCCACTTGACCGATAACCATCAGCACATCATCTGCTTGTATTTTGAAAGCCGCACCAGGATTGGAGATGATGTTTTCGCCGCGTTGCACGGCGACGACGTTCAGTTTGAAGCGTTGACGCAGGTCGCATTCGCCGAGTGTACTGCCTTGCAGGTTTTCTGGCGCGTGTAGTTCGATGATGCTGATGCCACCTTTGATTTCCAGATAATCTATGAAATTTGGGTGTGCCAATCGCCGCCCCAGCCGCACACCCGCTTCCCGTTCGGGCAAAATGACTTCATGCACGCCGATCTCTTGCAGGATGGTTTTTTGGGTGTTGGTGCGGGCTTTGACGATGACGTGTTGCACGCCAAGACGGAGCAGATGAACGGCCGTTAATAAGTTATGTTCAAAGTTGTCGCTGATGCACACCAGCCCCGTGTGAAACTGCCCGATATTCGCTTGCCGCAACGCCTCTACATCGGTCGAATCTAGCTGGATGACGTGGGGCAGACTGCTGCTGAGATGCTGCACTCGCGCAGGATCACAGTCGATAGCTAGAACATCGTGGCCGTAACTGGCGAGCGTTTTCGCGCTGCTGCTGCCAAATCGCCCCATGCCGATGACAACGAATTCGCGTCGTGATGGTTGCTTGTTTTTGTCTTGTTTCCAAAATGCCATAATTCCTCTCCATTCTGTAGGGGCGGTTCGCGAACCGCCCCTACGGCAGGCAACATCAGCCTACGAATACATCTTCTTGCGGATAGCGGTACGCCAATCGCCCTTTGCGAACTAGCGCATACGCCACACCCAACGGCCCAATCCGTCCGATCATCATGCTGCCGATGATGATTATTTTACCCCACGCGCTCAAATCGGCCGTTAGTCCCATCGACAGCCCCACCGTGCCTAATGCCGAGACGGCTTCAAACATAATGGACAAAAACGAAGCGGATTCCGTCGCTGTTAAGATGATGACCGAGAACATGAGCCATAAAACGGCCGTTATTCCAATACTCACACTCTGCATAATCGTCTTTTGATTTAGGCGGCGGCCAAACAAGTTGACATCATCCTGCCCGCGTAACATTGCCCAGAGCAGGAGCAGCAGTACGGCGAAAGTTGTCGCTTTGAAGCCGCCGCCCGTGCCGCCTGCGGGCGCACCGATGAACATCAAAGCCATCAACATTGTCAATGAGGTGTCGCTCAGGTTGTCGATGGCGACGGTGTTGAAGCCCGTCGTTGTTGTGGCGGTTAACGCTTGAAAAAGGGCGGGCAACAGGCGGTCGGGGGCGGGCGATTCGGACAGGAAAA
>CAYSDT010000146.1:0-7369 GCA_964429835.1 uncultured Ardenticatenaceae bacterium
CATTTGAAATGATAGCTCAACCCTTCGTAGCTGGTTCCTGCTAACAATGCGCCCGCACCCCAGAAAATTAACGCCACACCCCACCAGCGACGGGAATGTTGACCGTGCCAGTTGCGCCAACTGCTTACCCCAATCGCCACCGCCAACACGCCTAGGGCGTAAACAAAGAGGGTTGAGGTCGGCTGCATCAGGGTAAGCGTTTGCCCGCCAATGGCGATGGTGCTGTAGGGTTGGCTGGCTAACCAGTCGGCTGCTGTTTGTGGTGGCTCGTAGAGGAGCGTTTCCAACCGACCACAGCCTGAGAGAAAAAGAAGCGGGATCAATAAGCGAAGCGAGATGTGCTTCATATTTAGCTTGTTGCTAACGCGATCAACGCATAATGAATTTCCACCATTGCCAATGTGTCCAGATGACAGTAGGCGAGAAGCTGTTTTATCATTTGCTGTTTATCCCCCTCCCCTATCATCTCTTCCCAAACCACCTGCGCCTGTGTTCCATTCTGCACATCTAGCAGCTTGTAGCTGAGTGATGGCACAATAATCACAGGCAGCACCGCTTTCAGCGAGTTTGATTTGCCAAAGCGATGATCACGGTAATGTTTGCGGAAGATGGGCAGTTGATCCCATAGGCGGTCAGCCATGCTGGTTAAGCGGTCGGCGTATTCTGGGAATTGATCGGCCAAATGGCGCAGGACGCTTCGCTCAAAGGGGATGTTGTAGGCGATGAGGCTGCCTGTTTCGCCAATATGATTGAGGAGGGCTTCAGCTAACGGCCGTCTTGGATCACTCCTATCCGTATGCAGATACTCACAATGGGTAAGCGTACCGTCTACATCAAGAATATGGCAACTGTATTGGAATGGAATTTGCTGATACGGCTTGCAGCCATCAAAGGCGGGGACAGCGTAATCTATCGTCTCAAAATCGAAGAAGTAGAGGGGGTAAACAAGCTCATCTAGCTGTTGCTGGATGGTGGCGTGGTCGATATTGATTTGCTCTTGCACGATGAAATCGACAAAGGCGCGTTGCGTGGCAGTGAGGGGGTAATCTGGGGGAATGTCGGCGAGGTAGAGGATGCCAGCATCTTGTAACGGCCGTTCTTTCTTCACATTCAAGCGCGGAATATCGTAGATGGTCAACCCCTCCACACCTTGCCAGCAATGGTCGTAAAAGGGGCAGGTATGGGGACGGGTGCAATGACGGCCGATGTTTGTCTCTGGCGCGTCGGCTGCGGCCATAAGCTGGCGCATGGTTGCTACATCTGATTCTACTTGTGGCAATGCGGTGATTGCTTTGTCGGTGATGTCGGTCAGGGTGAACAGATTGCTTAAATCAGGGTAGCGGCAATCGCTATTCAGGTGCATGAGGCTGATCTGGCTGATGTTCAGCCCCGCTTGTTGCAAGACGTGCAGTTGGAAGGCTGCATCGGGCAGATGTTCTTTTGGTTTGTATTTTGTGCTGGATTTGACTTCGATGAGATGCCAGCCTTGCGTGGTTTGGGTGAGAATGTCGGCCTTTACCAGTAAATCTTGGGCGGCAAAGGTCGCTTGGAACAGCGTTTCTGCACCGTCAGCGATGGCTTCGGCAGTGAGCGTTGCCATCTCTTGGGGCTGGGGGCGATGGGGAATGAGAATACCTTCTGCAAACTCTCCCCGTGCCGCTTCATCCACTTCTTGCCCCGCTTGCAGGCGGCGCAGGGCGGATGGGTTGGGCGCGGTGGCGAGATGGGGCTTGTGTGTTGCCAGCCAGAGGTGTTTGGGGCATTGGGTGTAGGCGAGATAGTTGGTTTTTGTGAGCATGGGAAATTGTAGCATATTGCATGCCAGTGTGTATTTAAGATTCGCTTAAACATGCGAATAGTGATCCTTAAAGATTCTCATGGGGAGTGACGTTTATACTAACTGAAACGTTCGAGAGTGTGTATGTACACAACTGATTGATAATACGAACGATAGGAATTTTGGTGCAGTGAAAGAAAATATTGGAGGAGTAATAATCAAATGAACAATCAAAATATCGTTATAGAAGGCCGCACAACTTGCCCACTATGCCAAGTTTCTGTGAATCGTAAAAACATTGTTAAGCACGTCGGTTTGCGTTGTCCCAAACGACCTGGGTATCATCCAAATGAAGATAAAAATAAAATTGCTAAACGGGGATTTAAACAAAGTAACCCTAAAAAACGGGGGACACCTATTTTTCGCGGTATGCACCCAGTGTATTATGCGGCTGCGGCAAGTGGTTTTATAGCTGACCCTAGCGGTCGGCAATATGCCCGTTCTTAGTGAACTCTTTGAGGGGGATTCATCACACCTAAAGGCATAAAAGGGCATCATTTAATCATTTAAGGTATATTTCAGAGGTAGTAACATGACAGATGACCAGTCTGTCAAGAGAGATACCAGAGCGAAAGGAGCTTACGCAGGCATGGCAGACACAGTTTACAGCATGTCATTTACGACCGCCGCCTTACTTAACCACAAAACTATTCTTGTGGCTCAGTTATTTGCTGACGTGCAAGCGTGGTCGTTGGTGCGCGAGCGCGTATTGGATGAAAACCTGTTGCAAATGCGAACCGTTAATACTTCAAAACGCATCTTTAATGAAATTAGCTCCCGTCTCAAACAGCTTACCCCAGAACAAACAGGAATGCTCTTGCAAGGGAGCCACCGAGAACAAAACTATTTACTATGGTTGGCCTTTTGCAAGCGATACCGCTTTGTTTATGATTTTGCGGTAGAGGTTGTTTATGAACAATTTTCGCGCTTGCACATGGAACTCAGCTACGATGCGTATGATGTTTTTTTCAACAATAAAGCCGAATGGCACGCCGAAGTTGAACGCTCGGCTCCGTCTACTCGTAAAAAACAGCGTCAAATCGTGTTTAAGACGATGCGTGAAGCTGAATTGTTGACGGAACAGCGGCAAATTATTCCAGCTCTGCTGTCACCTGAATTAACGGCCGTTATTCACCAAGACAACCCCGCCCATTTAGCCATTTACCCCATTCGTTAGAGGAATGATTTCCTATGAGTGTTAAAGATATTGCCAACCGCCCCCTCGCCGAACGATCTGATTATTTATTTGACCGCATTTCCAGTGAGCGGTTTTTGAAAAGGCAGGGGCTTGGCAATGAAGTCCCCTTTTTTATCTGCCCATTTGATCCAAAAGAAGCGAATAAGATGCAAGATTTAACGGGGCAGTTAGCCAAGCGTTTGCGTCGGGATGGTGTGCAGGTTTTAGAAATTAATCTTTATGATTTGTCCATCGAAATTTTACAGCAGCGCGGCATTTTTGAGCGTGTTCTGGAAACGGAAGAGAGTGTCAGTAAAGATGAGCTAAAAGAGTTGTTGCAAGGCGTGCTTGATCCAGAATCCCATTTGATACCATCTATTTCTGAAAAAATGAACCAACGGCCGTTTAATGTCATGTTTATAAGCGGTGTTGGTGAAGTATTCCCCTACATTCGTTCGCATAATGTGTTGAACAATCTGCAAAGCGTTGCCAAAGAGCAGCCAACCGTGATGTTCTTTCCTGGCGAATACACTCACTCGCTGGAATCTGGCGCATCACTCGACCTATTTGGTCTGTTGCGCGACGATAAATACTACCGTGCCTTTAACATCTACCATGATGCGGGCTAAAAGGAGCAAACTATGACCCAACTTTCCACCATCTTTGCCAAACCCATTGACCGTCATATTGAAGGCGTTATTAAAGCCAATGATGATGCCAGTTTACGCAATGAAGTTGAAGAATATGTGTTGACCAATGAGGTCGCCAAACGCCTTGATATATTTCTGTCTGCCTATAATGATTATCAGGGAGCCAATGGCGTATGGATTTCTGGGTTTTTTGGTTCTGGTAAGTCTCATCTATTGAAGATATTGTCTTTGGTACTGGAAAACAAGGTTTTGGATGATGGAGCCAGCGTTTTGGATATGTTTTTGCCCAAATGCGGCGACAAGGAAATTTTGCGTGGCGATTTAAGACGAGCAACGGCAGTTCCCTCTCGCAGTATCCTCTTTAACATTGACCAAAAAGCGGATGTCATCAGCAAGAAGCAAATTGATGCGTTGCTGGCTGTGTTTGTGAAAGTGTTTGATGAGATGTCGGGGTATTACGGCAAACAGGGGCATATCGCTCAGTTTGAGCGCGATTTGGATAATCGTGGTCAATATGCCGCTTTCAAAGAGGCGTATGCTCAGGCTGCAAACCAAAATTGGGAGCGTGGACGAGAGCAAGCGTTGTTAGAAGGGGGAAATATCGCCGCTGCTTATGCACAGATTGCTGATGTACCGATGGAAGAGGCAAAAGGTATTCTTGGCAAGTATCGCCAGCAGTACAAACTATCCATCGAAGATTTTGCTGAACAGATTAACACATATATCAGTCAGCAAGAGCCGAATTTTCGGCTTAACTTCTTTGTCGATGAGGTGGGGCAATATATTGCCGATAACATCAAATTGATGACCAATTTACAAACGATTGCTGAAAGTTTAGCGACTAAATGCAACGGCCGTGCGTGGGTTATCGTCACCGCGCAAGAGGATATGAATACCGTTGTCGGTGAGATGGGCAAGCAGCAGGGGAACGACTTCACTAAAATTCAAGACCGCTTCAAAAATCGGATGAAGTTGACCAGTGCTGATGTGGACGAAGTTATTCGCAAGCGGCTTTTGCAGAAGAATGCTGCTGGCTATCAACAGCTAACGGCCGTTTACGACCAACAACATAATAATTTCAAAACCCTATTCGACTTCGCCGACGGCGCACAGACATACCGTAATTTCCGCGACAGGGAACATTTCATCGAAAGTTACCCCTTCATCCCCTATCAATTTGATCTTTTCCAATCAGCCATTCAAAGCCTCTCCGTGCATAACGCCTTTGAAGGGCGGCATAGCTCTGTCGGCGAGCGTTCCATGCTTGGCGTATTTCAGCAAGTTGCCATGCAGATTTCAGATCATGAGATAGGCGATTTAGCCACCTTTGATCTCATGTTTGAAGGCATTCGCACCGCGCTTAAATCGAGCGTGCAACACGCCGTAACGGTTGCCGAGCGGAATCTTGATAACAAATTTGCTGTTCGGGTGCTTAAAGCGTTGTTGCTGGTTAAATATGTGAAAGAGTTTAGAGCGACGATCCGTAATTTAACCGTGTTGATGCTGCCTCATTTTGAGGCTGACCCCGCTGTTTTGAAGGCACAATTGGAAGAGGCGTTAGACTTGCTGGAACAGCAAACGTACATTCAACGCAATGGCGAAGAGTATGGCTATTTAACCGATGAGGAGAAAGATGTTGAGGAGGAGATTAAATCAACGGATGTAGACATCACGGCCGTTTCTGATGAACTTGGCAAGCTGATTTTCGATAATGTGATCAAAGATCGCAAAATTCGGTATGACGAAAACGAGCAAGATTACCCATTCACCCGTAAATTAGACGACCGCCGTTTGGGACGTGAATACGAGCTGACAATTCATCTGATTACGCCATTTAATGATCAATTTGATAACGAGAAGGTTTTGAAAGCGCAAGCGATGGGACGGAACGAGTTATTGATCATCCTGCCGCCAAGTGACCGATTGGTGAAAGATATACGACTGTACAAGCAGACGGATAAATATGTACGGCAGCATATGTCTGGCGTG
This sequence comes from uncultured Ardenticatenaceae bacterium, assembly GCA_964429835.1. GTDB lineage: Bacteria > Chloroflexota > Anaerolineae > Promineifilales > Promineifilaceae > S016-13. The sequence continues at coordinate 5,654 of CAYSDT010000146.1, forward strand.
CAGCAAGAGTCTGTCAAGCTGATTTTGGAGAGCAAATTGCGCCAAAATCAAGAGCGGGAGGGAGCGTTGCGGCTGATGGTTACGGAGCTATTGGCGCAGGCAACGATGATTGTCAACGGCCGTTCTTTGGAAATCCCCTCTACCGACCCCAGATCGCGCATCGTGCGCGGCTTTCATCAGCTTCTTGAAAGCACCTACTCGAATTTACAGATGTTGCGCGGCCAAAGGTACAGTCAAGCCGACATTGGCCGTTATTTGCAGCCAGAAACGACCATGCTGGGCGATGCACTCGCTACATTTAGCGAAGCCGAGCAGGAGATGCTCAATTTCATCAACCGTAACAAGAGCAACAGCTTACGCACCTCCATGCAAGCGTTGGTACAGCAATTTGAACATAAACCATACGGCTGGTATTTGGCCGCGATTCAATGCGTGACCGCCAAACTATGTGCGCGGGGCAAAATTGAAATACGGCGGGACAGCACCCTGTTAGACGAAGGCGCATTAGAACGCGCCATCGGCAACACGAAAGGATACAGCAATCTGTTGTTGACCCCGCAAGAGCAATTTACACGGGCGCAGATTCGTAATTTGAGCAAATTTCACGGCGAATTTTTCGATGGGCCGCCACATGCCAACGAAGCGAAGTCGTTGGGCGATGAGACCGCCGCCGCATTTCTGGTGCGGGCGCAGGAAATGGCTGATTGGCGGCGACAGGCAAGCCGCTACCCGTTCTTGACGGCATTAGACGGGTTGATTCAACGTGTGGATGGGCTGATCGGCAAGCCATACGCCTTTTATCTGACCGAATTACGCGCTCAGGAAGATGCGCTGTTGGATATGAAAGAGGATGTGTTTGGCCCGATTGGCAACTTTATGAACGGCACGCAGCGTGTCATTTATGACGATGCGCGTACTTTTTTGCAAGCACAGGATGCTAATTTTAGTTACATTGAAGGGAATGAGCCTGCACAGTTACGCATTATTTTGGATGATCCACACTGTTATCGGGGCAATAAAATGCAGCAGGCCAAACTGTTGTATGATGCGTTGCAAACGGCCGTTAATACCCGTGTCCAACAAGAAAAAGAGAGCGTATCCGCACAAATAGATGAACGCTGGAATCGTTTAACAGGCTCACCCGATTTTGAGAAAGTAAACGGCACGCAACAGGCGGAGCTAGAGCAGCCATTCAGCGCCCTTCATCAGCGCATTCAACAGCAGCAGCTTGTCGCCGTCATCAAAGACAGCTTCCGCCAATTTGATGAGACAACATACGACAGATTGTTAAACCAGATGACCATGTGGGCAAATCCCCCCCTCACCTACCCCAAGGCGAAGGATAACACAGGCGGGAAAGGTGTCGCGGAAGTTAAACCCGCCTTGCAAATTGTTTCCCAACAAGCGTTACCCGTGACATTCAACAAAGCATTACTCGACGATGCCGCCGACGTGGAAGCGTACCTTACCGCCTTGCGAAAAAGCTGGCTGCAAGCGATTGAGGAAGGAAAACGGATTCGGGTTTAGGACAATTGGCGAGAGGAGTCAAGGCTTTAGCCGGTACGTTTTACTGAGAAAACCGGCTGAAGCCTCTACTCCTTAACTAACAACTAACAACTAACAACCAACAACTAACAACCAACAACTAACAACCAACAAATAACAACCAACAACCAACAACCAACAACCAACAACCAACAACCAACAACCAACAAC
>CAYSDT010000147.1:0-4476 GCA_964429835.1 uncultured Ardenticatenaceae bacterium
TACACGAGTATCTTTGAAAAACCTGTCAGGTCTCCCCGAAATATTGAGATGATACTAAATCAACTTATTTCGGCTTGCCGAACCATCCAGCATCAGCCTTATCACCCATTAGACGGATTGCACAGAAAAAAGGTTACAAACGCACTGAAAAAAGGTGTCGAAATCAAAAAGTTCAACTTTTCGTCTTGACAGCATCTATGCTTTATTGGGCAAAAGTTGAACTTTTTTCAGTGGACTCAATGAGTACGAACGCGGAGTCTCCACAACAAAAGCACAGCCAGTCGCACCGCCGCAAGACGTGCCACAGCCACCACTTGTTGCACAGTCGTCAACGGCATCATCGTCACGCAGTCGCCCTTTGCGAACCCAAAAATCAATCATCCCTTGCAAGGCAGATGGCTCAATCGCCAGCCGACGGCCTAATGTTTGCAAGGTGATGGGTGCGTTTACGCTTTCAATTTCGTGTAAAACTTGTCGTAACATAATCTGTTATCGTAGGTCAAGTTTGCAAACTTGACCTACATTTTATCCAATCAACAATTTGCCACCCTGAAAAACAACAAAAGCGAACAACCATGCCAACAATAATTGACCGATCACGCTAAACCACATCCATTTTGTACCCAATTCCTGCTTTTCGGCGGCAACGGCGACCATGCACGGGGTATAAATCAGTACAAAAACCATGAAAGCCAAACCCGCCAATGCACCATAACCGCCGCTCGTCTCATCAAAACTTTTATGGACGGCAAACATCAAGTCGCTTTGTGCGGGATCGGGGTCTTCGGCACCTAAATCAATGCCAAAAATGAGCGGAATGGCGCGTATTGTGTCAATCGTTGCCTCAACAAAGCTGGTGAAAATAAAGCCGACATCTTCTATAAACGTAGTCGCTGGCTCGGCAGCCTCCTCATCCCCTTCAACGTCGTACACCTGCGCCATCGTACTGACAACGACCTCTTTGGCGATAAATCCAGAAATAAGCGCACTGCTTGCTTCCCAACTGCCAAAGCCTAATGGCTCAAACGCGGGGGCGATGAGGCCAGATGCGGCAGCAAATGCGCTGTCTTCCATTGGCACATCGGCAAAGCTGCCCGTATCACCTGCGGGGATGGAGGCGAACAGCCAAATGACAATGCTGCTCACCAAAATAATCGTCCACGCGCTTTCTAAGAAGGAACGGATGCGTACCCATGTGTGCAACCATAATCCTTTCACAGTCGGCATTCGATACGGGGGGAGTTCCATCACAAAAGCGTTCGCCTCTCCTGCAAAATAGGATGTTTTACGAAGGATGAGACCAATCACAACGGCCGTTAATATCCCCAATAAATACAATCCAAAAATGACCAATCCCCCCCGTTTTGGAAAAAAGATGGCCGCAAACAGCACATAAACGGGCAGCCGCGCCCCGCAGCTCATAAACGGCACCAACAGCCCCGTCAAAATACGATCTTTTTCATTTTCCAGCGTGCGCGTGGCATAAATGGCTGGCACAGAGCAGCCAAAACCGATCATCAGCGGCAAGAAGCTCTTGCCATGCAGCCCGATTTTGCTCATCGCGCTATCCATCACGAATGCGGCGCGTGCCATGTAACCTGAATTTTCCAGCGCGGCCAACGCCAAATAAAGGAAGGCAAGGACGGGAACAAAGACGAGAACGCCGCCCACGCCGGCGATGATGCCGTCTACAAACAGACTTTCAACCCATGTGCCGCCCAAGCCGACGATGGTCAACAGCGAAACTGTCCAATTCGTGATTGGGCCGCTGAGTACGCCCCCAATCCAATCCAAATACGGGGCGGAAACGTCGGCTGTCAATTTGAACACGACCCACATTAACGCCATAAAAATCGGGATTCCCGCCCAGCGATTGGTGACAACGCGGTCGATTTTGTCGGAGAGGGTGAGCGTTCCCATATGCGGCCGTTCCACCGTCTCCTCAACCAGTTCGTGAATCCATTCGTACCGATGATCGGCGATGGCGATCTCTGCGTCGTCGCCGATTGCGGCTTGCAAACGGCCGTTTGCCAACGTCACAACTGTCAACAACGCCGATCCGCCTTCCATCACCATCAACTGCTGTTGCAGCATTTCATCCCGCTCTAACAAGTTAATCGCCAGCCAGCGGGCGGGGTAACGGGCGGTGATGGCGGGGAAACGCTCCATCTGGGCGCATAAACCATTGATTTCGCGCTCAATGTCGTCACCATAATCAAGTTGAAACGGGGGGGCGATGGGGTTATTCATGATGAATTCCCCCTGTGACCACACCTTGTTCTGCTAGGGCAACAACGGCCGTTTTCAACGCATCCATCCCATTTTCTTTACGGGCGATGGTGGTGACAATCGGCACATTTAAGCGTTGGCTTAAAACGGCCGTGTTGATTTTCACATTCCGCGCCGCCGCCGTGTCCATCATGTTTAGAGCCAACAGCGTCGGAACACCAAGTTCCAGCACCTGCACCGCCAGAAAGAGATTACGCTCCAAATTAGACGCATCCAGCACAACGATGACCGCATCGGGCGCATCGTCCAGCAGATAATCGCGTGCAACCGCCTCATCTGGCGCAAAAGCGTTCAAACTGTATGTGCCAGGCAGATCAATAAGGTGAATTTCACGGCCATTATGCGTAAACACGCCCTCTTTTTTCTCAACCGTCTTGCCCGGCCAATTACCGACATGCTGATTCATGCCCGTGAGTGCGTTAAAAATAGTTGTTTTTCCAGTATTGGGGTTGCCCATCAGGGCGATGTGAAGAGACATAAAAGAGTAACAAGCAGCAAGTGGCAAGTTGCAAGTAGGTTGTACTTGCAACTTGCCACTTGTTACTTGCCGCTTACTACTCGCAACTCGCCACGCGCATCTTTCTTGCCATACCGCGCCCAATCACCACCCGCGAATCACGCACGGCCAATAATAGTGGCCCCGAATCTTGGATGATGGTTAGCTCGACACCGGGCGTTAAGCCGAGTTCGGTCAGGCGATGGGTCAATTTGCGGCCGGCTTCAATTTTTTGCAGGCGTACTTTTTGCCCAACGCCAACCATCGAAAGTGGTAATGACGGGGTGTTTACTGTGGAGGAAAGAATCATGGTTTTCCCTAAATGATGATGACCAAATCGGCTAATGATTGTCCTAAAATGACAGTTTCATCGCCAACGGTAATCGTGAGCGGCCCATCTAATGGGGCAATGTCTTGTACTGCGATTTCTTGTTGGGGATGGATGTTGCGTTCAGCAAAATAGGCAAAGATGGTCGTCGTTGTGTGTAGAATTGCTTCAACACGGCCGTTTTCACCTTTTCTTAAACTGGTTAACGGCCGTCCTTGCAAGGTCGCCAATTCACCTAATGAGGTCGGGATGGGGTGTCCGTGCGGGCATGTCGTCGGGTGTCCAAGATACGCCGACAACGCTTCCGCCAACACATTGGAAGTCGCATGTTCCAATCGGCACGCCGCTTCATATGCCCCTGCCCAACTCAATTTAAGATTATCCACAAGGAAGCGTTCCCATAATCGTTGACGGCGGATGACGCTGTAGGCGGCCACACGGCCGCTTTCCGTCAATTCCACCCCTTTGTACGGGGTGCGGCAAATGAAGCCCTGCTCGGTGAGCCGCTTCATCATTTCATTGGCAGAAACGGCCGTTACATCCAGCCGATCCGCTACATTGGCGATGGAAACAGGAGCGGCACAACCGCCCAATTCGGCCACCGTTTTAAGGTACATTTCCACGTTTTCGTTGCTGTTCGATTGTGTTCGCAAGATAATCCTCTAATCAAAGTATAAGGTTGTCCTTATACTATCATTTTCGGGCAACCATGCAAGTAACAAGTGGCGAGTGAGGGTACTTGTAATTTTGCAACGCTTCTATTTCTTCGCACGCCTCCCTTTATCTGCTAAAATTTCCCCCATGGATGAATTAAAACTTGAGCGGGATGGATTTGAGGTTGAGGTGCAGATGGCGGAAACGGCCGTTTATGACCAATATACCGAGAAAGTGAAAACGGCCGTTATCACCACTCTCCAGCAACAATCCATCGCCCCCCCAGCCGCCGCCACCGTCGTGCTGACCGATGACGCAACCGTGCGCCAACTCAACCGCGATTACCGCGCCACCGACGCGCCCACCGACGTGTTGAGCTTTCCCGCTGGTGATTCCATGCCGGGCATGGAGGCTCTTTATCTGGGTGACATCATCATTTCCGTGCCATTTGCGGTGCAACAGGCAGTCGCCAGCGGGCATTCCCCCATCGCTGAATTGCAACTATTGGCGGTGCATGGCACATTGCATTTATTGGGGCATGATCATGTGGATGAGGATGAGAAGGAGCGGATGTGGGCGGTACAAACGGCCGTTTTGACCACGCTCCATCTGCCCCACATCAATCCGACAGAATCAGCGCATTAGATACGCAACCGATTTCACTAATGCTCAGGGTTATTCAGTTCTCTTTATAAAAAAGAATTTGGAC
>CAYSDT010000147.1:4576-7335 GCA_964429835.1 uncultured Ardenticatenaceae bacterium
ACGCTGATTTTTCTTCTTTTATCTGTGTTCATCAGTGAAATCAGTGTACTATTTTCAAGAACTGAACAGCCCTGCACTAATGATGGGTAAAAGTTTCGACGAACTCAACGTTGGCAACTAAAATAACATTTGTCCGTAATGGAAGGAAGGCAGGCAGAATTTGTTTACTTACAACTTGCCCACTTGTAATTTGCAACCTATGAAAATGGAGATGACAACATGAGCGATGAAATTAACGAATTAAAAAATGAAGAACGATTGAAAATTGAAATTCCGATGGAAGAAGAGGAGATAGCGGCTAAGCCTGCGTCTACAACGGTGAATGTGACCGAAGAATTCCAGAAATTGGGTCGTCAATTTGCGAACACATTGGAATCTGCATGGAATAGTGACGAACGTCAGCAGGTAGAAGGTGAAGTCCGTGCAGGATTACGCTCTTTTGCTGATGAAGTGGATAAAATTATCCGTGATGTCAAGGATAGCCCGGCGACGGAAAAGGTGACGGGCAGCGCGACTGATGCAAAAGATCGTGTCGGTTCCAGTGATGTTGGTCAAAAAGCGATGGTTGGTCTTGCTGGCGGATTACGTTGGCTGGGACAGGAATTAGGCAATATGGCTGATCATTTCAGTGTGCCAGAAAAATCGCCTGAAGATGATGTGACGGAATAAGCGACGTATTGGGCATGGCAACGCCATGCCCGTACAGTACGGGTTTGGTGTTGCCAAACCCTTACAGGATCAAAAAAGCCCGACTTTTTCAAAAAGTCGGGCTTTTTTGATCACTGACTGTCATTCTCGCGTAGGCGGGAATCCATTTTTTGAAGAAGTAGATTCCTGTCTTCACAAGAACGATCAATCAGGATGTTTTTAGAAATGGGGGGTGATTTGTGCCAAAATGCGATCTTTTGGCAATGCACCAGTGATGCGTTCCACAACTTCGCCATTTTTGAACAGCATGACGGTGGGGATGCCTACGATGCCGTAACGGCCAGGAATGGCGGGGTTGCTGTCTACGTCGATTTTAGCAACTTTTACTTTACCTTCGTAATCGTTGGCGATATCGACGATATGGGGGGCGATCATGTGGCAGGGGCCACACCATTCGGCCCAGAAGTCTACGAGGGCGGGGATGTCGGAATTTAGGATTTCAGCTTCAAATGAAGCGTCGGTTACATGGATTGGGTCACTCATTGTTATGCTCCTTCTATGAAAATTATCTACTACCATTTTTTATGTTGGTTTATGTAGAGATGATGATATGTGTTATTCTTACGGGGAGTTTAGCTAATGCTTTTTGCCTGTCAAGGTACAATAAGCGGTAAGCGTTAATTTTATATTAGAAGAGGTGAATAATGTCTGGAAAAGATGAGTTGTTGGTTGTAAACGGCCGTTTAATCACATGGAATGAGCCGAACGAGATTATTGATGATGGGGGGCTGTTGTTGAAAAACGGCCGTATTGCCGACATGGGCGACAGTGCCGCCCTCGCTGCCAAATACCCCGATGTAAAACAAGTAGATGCAAAGGGGAAGCTGGTCATGCCCGGTAACATCGTCGCCCACACCCATTTTTACAGCGCATTGGCACGCGGCATGGCGATTCCCGGCGAACCGATGAAAGATTTTCCCGATATTTTGGAACGGCTTTGGTGGCGGCTGGATCGCGCCTTGCTTGATGTGGATGTGAAATACAGCGCACTCGTCAGTTTGATTGATGCCATCAAGAATGGCGCAACAACGGTGATTGACCATCACGCCAGCCCGAATGCGATCAATGTTTCACTCGATCAAATCGCTGACGCGGTGGAAATGGCGGGCGTTCGCGCCGCCCTCTGCTACGAAGTGACTGACCGTAATGGGGAAGAGGGGATGCAGGCAGGTATCGAAGAAAGCGTGCGCTATCTGTACTCGTTGCAGGATCGCGGCAATCCCATGTTGGCTGGCACATTTGGCCTACACGCCTCGCTCACCTTGAGCGATGAGACGCTGGCGGCTTGTGTGGACGCGGCCAAAGATTTGGACACGGGTTTCCATATTCACGTCGCTGAGCATATCGTCGATGAGTACGATTCATTGCATAAATATGGCAAACGCACGGTCGAACGCTTGGCTGACGCGGGCATTTTGGGGCCGAAAAGCATCGTCGCCCACGCGATTCATGTGGATGCACGAGAAATGGAAATTTTGCGTGACAGCGGTGCGTTTGTGACCCATCAACCCCGCAGCAATATGAACAATGCCGTCGGCGCGGCCGATATTGAAGGCATGATGCGGATGGGTATTCCCGTTTGCTTGGGCAATGACGGGATGGGCAATAATATGTGGGACGAATGGAAGGCGACGTATTTGATGCACAAGCAAGACCATCGTGACCCACGCCGTGCTGGTGGGTACGACATCGCGCAGATGGCGATTTACAATAATGCCAAGTTAGCGGGCATGTTCTGGCCTGAAATGCCCATCGGTAAATTGGAAGTGGGGGCGGCCGCGGATGTGATTTTTGTCAATTATCATGCGACTACGCCGCTGACGGCGGGGAATTTGCCGTGGCACATTATCTTTGGCTTTGAAAGCGGCATGGTGACGACGACCATCGCTGGCGGCAAAATGCTGATGCACGAGCGTGAGTTGTTGACGCTGGATGAGGCGAAAATCACGGCTCGCAGCCGCGAGTTGGCGGTGGAAGTTTGGAAGCGGTTTGAGGAGTTGAGTGTGTAATGATGTTAGAAGTCAGGCTTTTTGGAAAAGCCTGACTTCTTT
>CAYSDT010000148.1:0-7328 GCA_964429835.1 uncultured Ardenticatenaceae bacterium
GATGTTACTACGCGGTGTATAAAATACGGGGCGAGAGGGGGATTCCTCACCCACCCCGCCTCTATGGAACAAAAAAAGGCATCCTGAACGCTCAGGATGCCTTTTTTGTTACCACGCTTTCAGCTTGCGCTGCTTATTCTTCTTCAGTAGCTGGTGTATCAGCCTCCGCTTTCACAGCTTCCGCTAAAACGGCCGCCATAATAGCAGCATCCATCGGATCACCATCACTTTCGGACGTTTCAGACTTTGCCGCGTCAGCAATTGCATCTAACAACGCCACATCAGTATCATCACCAACCAACATCGTGCCATCAGCCGAATCCAGAGCCGCCGCCGCTTCTTCGGCCGCAAGTTTGGCCGCTTCTTCAGCTTCACGCTGATCTTTCTCTTTTTGACGATACGCACGGTAGCCTGTGCCAGCAGGAATGAGCTTACCAATAATGACATTTTCCTTCAAGCCGTATAATTCATCTTCTTTACCAGCGATGGCCGCACCAGCCAACACCTTAATCGTGTGCTGGAACGAAGCTGCCGACAGGAAGCTGTCAGTGTTGAGAGCCGCTTTGGTAATACCCATCAAAACCTGAACGGCTTGGGCTGGTTCGCCACCTTCTTCGATGATTTGCTCGTTCTTGATTTGGAAACGTGCGCTGTCAACCAAGTCGCCGGGCAACATGTCGGTATCGCCAGAAGCGGAAACCTGCACTTTGCTCAACATCTTGCGAATGATCGCCTCGAAATGCTTGTCGTGAATGTTCTGCCCTTGCGGACGATACACTTTCTGCACTTCGCGCAACAGATATAACGTTACGGCATCTGGTCCCAAAATTTCGAGGATGCTATGCGGGTTCAACGACCCTTCGGTCAGTTGGTCACCAGCATTGAGCTTTTCACCATCGGTTGGCAACAGACGGACACCAGCGGGAATTTCGTAATCACGCTCTTCTTCGCTGCTCCACGTCACGATGATGGCATCTTCGGTCAGGGAAACACGGCCGTTTTGCCGCGAAACCATCACTTTTCCATCATCACCCTCTTGTGCCAAGATGTCACCCATGCCGACGGTTGCCCCGTCTTTCGCAACGGGTGTCCACTCGGCCGTTAATTCGTAAATATCATCGACGAGTTTGCTTTCGGTCACAAAGACATGACGCACACCATCTACCACCCGAATTTCAGCAATACCACCGATTTCAGTAAGGATCGCTTCACCTTTCGGCCGTTGACGCGCTTCAAAAAGCTCCTCAACACGGGGTAAACCCTGTGTAATATCACCACCAGCAGAAGCTGTACCACCAGTATGGAAGGTACGCAGGGTCAACTGTGTACCTGGTTCACCAATCGACTGAGCCGCTACGATACCAACCGCTTCGCCCAACTCGACCATCTTGCCACGCGCTAAATCGACACCGTAACATTTCTTGCAAATGCCGCGCGGCATTTCGCACGTCATCGGTGAATACATGTACACTTCATTAATTCCAGCGGCATCAATGACATCGGCAACCTCTTCTTCCATCATCTCACCTGCTTGAATCAGAATCTCACCTGTTTCGGGGTGGATGACATTATTTGCAGCCACACGGCCGTAAATACGTTCAGATAAAGTTTGTTTACCAAAGTTATGTTTGCGTTCAATCCAAACACCTTTTTCCGTGCCGCAATCTTCTGACAACACGATGATGTCTTGGGCGATGTCAACTAAACGACGGGTCAAATACCCAGCATCGGCCGTTCGCAGAGCGGTATCGGCCAAACCTTTACGCGCCCCATGTGTGGAAATGAAATACTCAAGCGTATTCAAGCCCATACGGAAATTTGATTGGATGGGAACAACGATGATGCGACCACTGGGGTCAGCCATCAAGCCGCGCATACCAGCCAACTGGGTGATGGGGCCGAAGCCACCTTTACCTGCGCCAGACAAGGCCATCATCGCCATTGGCCCAGCAGGGTCAATCGCATTACGGACGGCAACTTCCACTTTGGATTTTGCTTGTGTCCATTGTTCGATGGTGCGTTGATATTGTTCTTCTTCTGTCAATAGACCACGCCGGTATTGGCGGTCGATTTCATCCACATTTTTACGAGCGGCTAACAAAATACCTTCGCGCTCTTCAGGGATGGTCAGATCGGAGACAGCCATCGTCGTGCCAGAAATGGTTGCGTATTCAAAGCCAATTGTTTTTACATCATCAACCAATTTGATGGTGGCATCATCGCCCAAACGACGGTAAACGCGATTGATCAAGCCGTTAATACCGCCTTTATCCAAAACGCGGTTGGTGAATTTCATGTCATCGGGGAAGATGTCATTGAGCAACACACGACCGGGTGATGTTTCGATAATACGGCGGATAGATTTGCCATCAGCATACCGGTTGCCATCATCATCGAAGTTGGTTTCGGCATACAGCTTGATGCGGGCGTGGATATGCACATCTTCCAGTGCGTATGCCATGCGTACTTCATCGTATGTGCCAAAAATACTCCCTTCCCCTTTTAAGCCATCGTGCATGAGGGATAAGTAGTACACACCCAGCACCATATCTTTTGAAGGGCCAACAATGGCGTGACCATCGGCTGGTTTCAGCAGGTTACGGGTTGCCATCATCAACGCTTTGGCCTCTTCCACCGCCTTGTCGGACAAGGGGATGTGGACGGCCATTTGATCGCCGTCAAAGTCGGCGTTGAAGGCGGCGCAGACGAGGGGGTGAAGCTGAATCGCCTTACCTTCGACGAGTTTGGGCATAAACGCTTGAATACCCAAACGGTGAAGGGTAGGGGCGCGGTTCAAGAAGATGGGACGGCCGATGATGACCTCTTCCAGCACTTCCCACACTTCGGGGGATTGGCGTTCGATGAAGCGTTTTGCGCTTTTTACATTGCTGGCGTATTCGTAGGCGACCAGCTTGCTGATAACGAAGGGTCGGAACAGTTCCAGTGCCATAATTTTTGGCAGACCACATTCGCCCAATTTTAGCTTTGGCCCGACAACGATGACCGAACGGCCAGAATAATCGACACGTTTACCGAGCAAGTTGCGGCGGAAACGCCCTTTCTTGCCTTTCAGCATGTCGGACAATGATTTGAGTTCACGACGGCCGCGACGGCTGAGTGCTTTGCCGCGCTGGCTGTTGTCGATGAGGCTGTCTACCGCTTCCTGCAACATACGTTTTTCGTTGCGGACGATAACTTCTGGTGCGCCCAAATCAAGCAGTCGTTTAAGGCGGTTGTTGCGATTGATGACGCGGCGATAGAGATCATTAAGGTCGGAGGTGGCAAAACGGCCGCCGTCCAACTGAACCATCGGGCGTAAATCGGGGGGGATGACGGGCAAAACGGTGAGAATCATCCACTCTGGACGATTGCTACTGGCGCGTAATGCTTCAACAACTTGCAGTCGTTTGGTGGCGCGTTTTGCTTTTTGTTTGGAGCGGGTGGTGCGAACTTGTTGCCATAATTCAAGCGCCAGCTTGTCCAAATCCATGCGGCTGAGGATGTCGTATAACGCTTCTGCACCCATGCTGGCGCGGAAGACGTTGCCGAATTTGCTCTTGAATTCGCGGTATTCCAATTCGTTCAGGAACATCATCTGGACTAAAGATTCCAGTTGCTTCTTGCTGACATCGGCTTGTTCGCGCAAGTTAATCAGGCTGATGCCCGATTGATCGCGTAATTCTTGGGCTACAGTGTCAATTTCGGTGCGGAGTTCGTTTACTTCACGTTGAATGTTGGCAACTTCTGCTTGTTGGTCTTGCTCGGTCTCTTTTTCGAGATTGCTCAGACGTTCGCGGGCGATTTCCTGTACTTTGCTGATATGCTCGATGGTGGCGGTGTCGCCGCTTTTAATGATGCGCTCACCGAGTAGAGAGATGTCTTCAGAAACGGCCGTTTCTTTCAAATTCTCCAACCGTTGCTCAACAACCTGCGCTTCACTCATCAGCGAATCAGTCGCCGCTGATAGCCGTTCGTCGAACGAGCCAGTGAGAGCTTCCAAATCACGTTGCAGTTCAGCCAATCGTTCAACTGCTTCGATGTTGCTGCTGGCCGCTTTTGCCTGAATATCGGTCTCGATTTTTAACTCAGCTTGTTCAAGCTCCTTTTGCAAGCGTTCTAATGCGCGTGTCCGTGCCTCTTCATCCACATGGGTGACGGCGTATTGGGCAAAATAAAGAACGCGATCCAGATTGCGTCGGGAGACGTTCAATAAAAGTCCCATGTAACTGGGAACACGACGGGTGTACCAGACATGGGCGACTGGCGCGGCCAGTTCGATATGTCCTAAGCGTTCACGTCGCACAGAAGAGCGGGTGATTTCTACGCCGCACTTATCGCAGACAATGCCCTTGTACCGTACATTTTTGTACTTACCGCAATAACATTGCCAATCGCGTTGCGGGCCGAAAATGGCCTCGCAAAATAAACCGTCTTTTTCGGGGCGTAAACGCCGATAATTGATAGTTTCCGGTTTTGTTACTTCACCATATGACCATGATCGAATTTGATCGGGGGATGCTAGACTAACGCGCAGCGAACGGAATTCTGTTGTTTCCACCAGATGACCTCCCTGAATCTCTTACCTTGTAAATGATTTATGTTTGTGGACGTTGAGGGCGTGAATGCCCTCACTAAATAAACGCGCAAAAAGAGCGCGTCCGCCAAAGGCAGAACAACGCTCTTGTAAATTTCAACTATGTCGAATTATTTAATCGCGCAATACGTAAATTTCCCTATTTTGCGTATGATTTTTGCAGATGTAGCCACTATACAATGCAAACGAAAGAGTATAGACTACCCGCCTTGTTTTGACAACTTTTGTCAAGTCGGTTTTTAGGTCAGTTGTATGCTGATTTTATCTTTACATACGGATGCGGATACGGTGAAACGCTGATGGAAAAAACAGGGGATTTATTTTGGTGTATACTCATTTCATGCGATTGGTTGCAAACGGCCGTTTTGTAACGAAATGACATAGCCCCCGTCAAAAGGAAATAGTTATGAATGAAGAAGAACTACTTACCGCCCTGCGCCGTCGTGACCCCGATGCGTTTACGATTTTGTTTGAGACCTATTCAGACAAGGTGTATCGGTTGGCGGTTGGGCTGCTGGAAAATGAGAGCGAAGCTGAGGGCGTTGTACAAGACAGCTTTTTGCGCCTGTTTGTGCGACTGGATCAGTTTGAAGGGCGATCAAAAATCAGTACATGGTTGTATCGGGTAGCGTATAACATTTCAATTGACCAACTGCGGAAACGCCGCCCATTGGTGGCGTTAGAAGATGAGTTAATGGATGACGAGTCGCCATCGCCCGTGATTTTGATGGATTGGCGCGATGTGCCAGAGCGATTATTGACGGCGGCTGAGATTAAAGATGAATTGGATAAGGCGATTGCGACGTTGCCGCAAAAGTACAAAGTAATTTTTACGTTACGCGATGTTGAGGGGTTATCTACACGGGAAACGGCCGTTATTACAGATCTGTCCCTTAGTGCCGTGAAAGTGCGTTTGCACCGCGCCCGTCTTTTCTTGCGCGAGCGGCTGGCGGAGTCACTCATGGAGCATGTGTAGAGGAATAGCTATGACTTGCGAAGATTTATTGCAATATCTATCTGATTATATTGATCACAATTTGGACGAATCATTAACGGCCGTTGCCGAGGAACATTTGGCGACATGCCATAATTGCCGTGTGGTGCTGGACAGCACACAACAAATGATTTTTCTCTTTCAGGAACAGGGCAAGCGCACCATCCCCGCGCAATCGCGTCAACGCCTGTTTAACCAATTGCAGGATTCTTTTTTGCAGGTATCGGGTTGATGGTCGATTGAGGGAGGGGAGGTAGGAGGGGGTAAACGGCCGTTTCTATTTTGAATTATGTCGCAAGAAACGGCCGTTTTTGTGTAGTCATCGTTATTTTATTACCGTTGTGGTGTCTACGGTCGCCGCTTTCGCTTTCTTTCGTTTATTACGCTGCCATTTACTGAGGTAGGGGATAAGGTAAAGATAGCCGCCAGTGATAGCCAACAGCAACATGAGTAATGATTGCGCCATTTCCCATTGGGGAATTTTAGCCATCACTTGCCCATTTCCCGATAGTTTCAAAACAACGGATAAGGGGATAAGAATAAGCGTGGGAATGGCAAACCAGCGATGAATTTTGCGTGACCATTTGTTCCAAGATTTCATAATATGATATTCCTTTTGTATTTATGCGATGCCGAACCAAACCTGTGGAGGGTTGATTGTTCACACTATGTAATTGAGATTTATTATTGGGTATATCAGGTGCAATGCACTTCAAAAGTGCATTGCACCTGAATCATTTCTACTGTTTATGCGCCGCCAGCTTCGTCGGCATGTTGAGGCGTGCGACGAACAAAATCCTCGACCCAAAGCATATTGCCATTGGCATGTTTGATGGTTTGCAGCAACGTGGTCATGGTGTCAACCTCTTCAACTTGCTCGGTGACAAACCATTGCAGGAATTGGTTACTGGTGTGGTCACTTTCAGCAATGGCCGTTGTGACCAGATTGTTGATTTCGTTTGTTACCGTCATTTCCTGATCCAGTGCAAATTGCACCGCTTCAGACGCGCTGCTGAACTCATTTTTGAAGGTGGGCAGTGCGGGAATGATGGGTTTTGCACCCGTTTCCAGCATGAAATGGACAAATTTCATCGCGTGTTCCCGCTCTTCTTCCGATTGGCGGTAAAAGAAACCCGCCAATTCAGGCAACGCCTCTTCATCAAAATAAATAGCGATGGCGATGTATTGCGCCGAAGCTGAAAACTCACTAATGAGTTGGGCATTCATTAAATCTACTACTGGTTGTTTGATAATCATATTTTTCTCCACTATATCTGTAGGTCAAGTTTGCAAACTTGACCTACGTTTTTATTTATGCAATACGAACGGCCAGAAAAGCCAAGTCAGTTTCTGCTTCCAAGCCGCGTACTGCGCCTTCGGGCATGACGATGGTTGCGCCAGCGGTGACCGCCATGCGTTCGCCATCGACTGTCATCCAGCCTGTGCCTGATATGAAATAATATAACGCTTGCGCTTCGGCATGTTCTGGTATTCTTGCACCAGGTGCTAAACCAGCAACCAACGCTTTAACTTTCTCATTTGCCATCAACACATGGGGTTGGGGGCCATCTGTGCCGTAAACGACATGCTTTTTCCAATCTGGGTACAAGGTTGTTTCGTTCATTTTTCTCCCTTAACGATCCTTCGTTTCATTATCTACCATATAATAGCAGATTGGTTGTTAATAGTCTCCGACGTAACATCTCAATAACTTGGGGTAAAGACCTGACAGGTTTCATC
>CAYSDT010000149.1:0-5164 GCA_964429835.1 uncultured Ardenticatenaceae bacterium
GTTGACTGTTGACTGTTGACTGTTTCTTTTCCTCAACCACCACCACAACCTCTGGCTGTCCATCACTCGTCACTTGCTCCTCGCCACTCGCCACTCGCCGCTCGCTTCTCTTCTTCGCCTCAAACAACCGCGACACCTGCTCCGTGCGCGGCGCAGATTCCACCGCCGCCCGCGCAGGCAACAGCCGCCCAAACGAAGCCGCCCACGCCCGCTCCCAATCGCGGCGGGTGACGACGATGCGCCGCAACCCAATATCCAGCGGCAGCAACAGCACCGCCGCCAACAACAACCACATCCAAATCGGCCGATACGCAGGCTGACTAGGCAAATCGTGTGTAAAAACAGCCGCCGTTGCCGCTACCACTTCGACAAGCCCATCGGGCAGCTCAGTGTCCGCTTCCGTATCAGTGTCCAAAGCAGACAAATCCCGCCCGCCCGTCTTCTCCGCCAACGACAACAGCAACGGCACATTGGCCTCAAACTGTTGATATTCAGGCGAATAGCCCAGCACCCAGCCGCTCGTCTGCCCAACGGCCGTTTCTTCCTCATCATCCCCACCCGCCACGCGGATAAAGTACGCCCCATCGCCCGTGGGGGTAAAATCAGATTGATAACGGCCGGGCGCAACCTGCTGCATCGTTAAATTTTCGACAACGCCATCGGGCGACACCACATTGGCGACCATCTCCAGATTGTTGGAAAAGCCGCCATTGCCATCACGCGCATCGACGGTCAGCGTCGCTTGATTGCCTTTGGTAGTAACGGCCGTTTCCACAGCAGAATCTCGCTCTTGCGAAATCGTCCAGCGCACCGTTTGCGCCCAAAACGCAGGAAAACCCTCCCACTGCACCCAATCGCTCGCCCACCGCCCCGTCGCATCCGAAGTCCAGGCCACCGACCGCCCCAGCCCGTACTGCCACGTCGCCAACAGCGGGTCGCCCTGATGGGTTTCCAACACCACTTGCGCCGTCCCTTTGGGCGATGTGCCGACATAGCCGTACAGCGGCGGCACGGAACGAATGCCCGCCAAAATCGGGCTATTGTTCACTAAATCGGGGAAGAATCGCTCTTCAATTAAGTAGCTGCGCTGGATGTTTGTCGTTTCCTGCGTAAAAATCTGGGGCAGATTGGCCGCTTGGTCTGTGAGATGAAAACGGCCGTTTCCCAACACCGCCATCTCCCGCAGCCACGGCGTATCCGGCCCATCGCCAATGCTGACCACCGATAGCGTAATGTCACTCGCCGTCAATCCCGCGATCAACTCTGGCACACCCTCTTTCTGCTCCGAATCCGACCCATCCGACAGCAAAATAATATGCTTCACCTGATGCTCGCCCGCCGCCAACGCCTCAGCCGCCGCTTCCAGCCCCGTCCGCACATAAATGCCGCCGCCGCCCGCCCCAATCTGCCGTATAAGGGCGATGGCTTCCTCTTTATCGCCAACAGCCATCGGGCCGATGGGGTTGTCTGGCGCGGTGTCCACGGGCAGCACCGTGATTTCATCCTGCTCGTTCAACAACTCGACCACGCGCACCGCCCCTTCGGCCGCCAACTGGATTTTCGTCAAGCCGCCCTCTTGCATTCCCATGCTGCCCGACCTGTCAATGACGATGGCGATGCTGACCGATGGGAACCGCTCCTGATCCTTAATCTGCATCTCCACAGGCAACGTCTCTTCCAGAGCCGTCTTGTAATAGCCGCCCATCCCATAACTTTCCGCGCCGCCAACAACGACCAAACCGCCGCCTAAATCGCGCACATATGTTTGCAGCGTTTCCATCTTGCGCGGCGATAAATTCTTGCCGTTGACATTGACCAAAATGACCGACGCATAGCTGCTCAACGTCCCCAAATTAGACGGCAATTGCGTGGGGGTGATGCGATCCACATCCAGCCCGGCCGCTTCCAACGCCAACATTAACTGCACCGATTCATCGGGGTGCGGCGTGCCATCGTCGGCCACTGTGCCATCGTTTGCCACCAGCAAAATGCGCGGCGACCCGACCACTTCGGTGAAGGCGGCTAACTCGTTATTTTGATAATAGGTGTCTTCGTCGGGGGTCAACTGCACACGGTAACGGGTGAATTCTGGCTCAGTGGCGTGCAGTCGGATGGGGAAATGATTGATCCCAGCGGTGAGTTGCACCGTCTGGTCATAAATAATTTGCCCGCCAGCAAGGACGCGCAACACGGCGTTCATCGGGCGGGTGCTTTCGGCGGTCACGTCAATGCGAAAGGTTTCGCCTTCGACGATGCGGGTGGGGGCATCAACGGCCGTTAACATCACCTCCACACCCCCTTCCAGCCGCGACAAGGGGATGAAATCAATCGGCACACCCGCCGCCGCCGCCAATTTCGCCGCCTCAGCCGCGTCCCCCATCGTCTCCGCCCCATCGCTGACGATGACGATGCGCCGCGCACTATCGGCGGGGAAAAGTGCCATCCCCAGCCGTATCGCGTCGGCCAAATTTGTGTGCAACGATTCAGGCACAGAAGTGATGGGCGCGAGGGCGGCCAAGCCGCTCATGGGGCGTTCAACGAGGGCGTTTGCGCCAAAAAGCACGACGGCGGCCTCATCATCATTCCCCATCGTGGCGATGGATTCGCGCACGAACGCTTCCGCCCGCGCCGCCTGTTCCGCACTAATCGAATCCGATCCATCGACCAGAAACACCACGCCGAGCGTGTCGTTCGGCTGCACCATCTGCGCCCCCGCCAACGCCATCGCCAACAGCACGATGATGAGAACGCGCACAGCCAAACTGCCCCAACTACGCCATCGCCCCCGCCGCCGCGCAGACGGCCGCGCTGTCCACACAAAGTACGGAATCAGCAACAGCAAAAGGAGAGCGATGGGGGTGGTGAAAGTCATTTTAATTGATAATGGAGAATTGATAATTGATAATTATTTCAGTTCTGTCTGTCGTCGCGTCATTGTACGCCGATCTTGTTTTTGGACAATGGGGTAAACGGCCGTTTACCTCCACAAAAATCAGATAAATTGAACAAAGCCATCAATGCCAGTATAATGATTTTACTCATGGAGACGATATTATGAACAAATCACAAACAGAACAATATCAGGTTCAAACTGCATACCACTTGATCATCACCGCAGAGCTTATTCCTGATGATGAGGAAGGTGGTTACTCTGTTTATTGCCCCGAACTTGATATTTATTCGCAGGGCGAAACCGTTGAAGATTCTATAAACAATTTGCAAGAAGCCGCCGAGGGTTATGTTGAAGTTGTTGGTTTAGATCAACTTAATTTACGTCCCAGACCAGTTATCAGAAAGGAAATTGAGGTAATGGTGTATGCCTAAATTACCGCAGGTCAAAGGGAGTGACCTTGTTAGAGCGATGGAACGTGATGGCTTTGAAGTCGTCCGTATCAAAGGCAGCCACCATATTTTACAAAAAGGTTTCCCCGATGGTGAACGAGTAACAATTCCAGTCCCCGTTCATGCTGGACACAATATCAAAAAAGGCACTCTCTCTGGCATTTTGCGTAAGGCGCATATTAGCCGAGAACGTCTGGTAACATTGCTCTAAAACGGCCGTTTTCCACCCCCTTCATCAAATAATTTGCCGACACAAGTGGTCGATATTTTCCACGTCACTCCAGAACGGTGTGCGATCAAAAGCATCCCAAGGGAAGTCGTCCGACTTTTCTTGAGATGTTTCTAGGAAATGGGGTAAACGGCCGTTATTCCCATCACCCCTACTCCTGCGAAAAGCGGAATGCAAAAAGTTGCCATGTATCCCCAAAATAAACGAACATCATATCATCGACCGCTTCAACATAGTAATGAGTATTGTCACTTGTATCAATATCGACTAATTCTTCCGCGTTGAATTTTAATCTCCCCACAGTTTCACCAGTTTGCGCGTCAACTGCCATCACTTCACCATCAATAGTTACATAAAATGCAGTGGAATTGCTTACCGCAACATTACTCACAACATCTTCTTTTCCCCAAAGTGTATGCCCTGTTACCGCATCAAGGGCATAAATTGGTCCTACAACATAGTTTGTGCGTACAAAAACACGATTATCATTGAGTATTGGACGGAATCTTATTTGACCCTTAAAAGATTCCTCCCAGTAAGAGGGAGAGAGTATTCTATAGCGCGATGGTTTAAGAAACTGCCTTTGCCCATCACTTGCAAATGAATAATAAGACATACTGCGAACATCATTATTGTCTTGAATTGCACCTGTAGCCGCATCAAACACATGATACACACCTGTGGCACCTCCTACTCGGGCTTTTACGAAGCCACCGTATGCAACAATATCTGCGAGATTTCTCCCTTTAACAGATTGTCGCCACATCTCTTCGCCATTTTCTGCATTGTAGGCAATGAATCCTTTAATACCTACCCCAGTATAAATCTGATCATGATCACTAGCTATTTGTACGCCAGCCATTGCTTTACCTGCCCATTTTTCTATCCCACTATGAATATCTAAACAAGCAAGAAAAACTTTAGAGTTACTAAATAAACGTATTTCCCGACGAATCGTCTTATAACAGAATGTGTCATCTGCTGTTACAGGCTGGCCTTCAAAATAAATATCAGACTTCTTCCATAACATCTCCCAATTGCCAGAAGTTTCACCTAGATTAATGGTGTGAGCTTGGCTGTTTCGAGGGTGAATTTTTCGTGGGATAGCATTACCGAACATCGCTAGAAGAAGAAAGAAGCCAAAACTAAGAATAACTATAGGAATGATTTTTGTAATGAGTATATGAATGATTTTCGTTTTTATCATGATTTATTTATGAGCGACGTATCTTCAAGGTGCGTGATCAAAAACATCCCAAGGGAAGTCGTCCGACTTTTCTTGAGATGTTTTTGAGGGGTGGGGTAAACGGCCGTTGTTTCAATTGGGTGTATTTCATTTGCTTAAAAACTAGCCGTCGCCTGAGCTTGTCGAAGGCAGAGGCGGTCGAGAGCGAAGGCCGCTACAACTTCGACAAGCGCAGTCTCCGCTACTCATTATTCCCCGTAAACGATGGGAAACAGCACCACAAACGTGCTGCCCGATCCATAATCACTTTGCGCGGTGATCGTGCCGCCGTGCGCGGCGACGATGAACTGCGTCAACGATAGCCCCAAGCCGCTGCCACTGCCGCGACTGTCATCATTGCCCAGCGA
>CAYSDT010000149.1:5264-7302 GCA_964429835.1 uncultured Ardenticatenaceae bacterium
TCAACGATAGCCCCAAGCCGCTGCCACTGCCGCGACTGTCATCATTGCCCAGCGAGCTAAATCCCGTCCACAATCTGTCCATCCGCGCAGGCGAAATACCTACACCGATGTCGCTGATGGACAGTCGCAAATTTGCGCCCTCCACAACACAATCAACCGCTACCTGTCCGCCAATTTTGTTAAATTTGATGGCGTTGTGAAGCAGATTTTGCACCGCTTCGCCTAACTGCGCCTCATCGCCCAATATCTGCGGCAGGGCGGATTCTGGCTTAAACAGCAGTTCAACCCGTCGCGCCTCAGCCATCGTTCGCAGTTTGCGAATGGCAACGAGAACGATGTCGTCCAGCCGCACCATCTCAAAGATAAAGTCGCCCCGCGCCTGAATGCGCGATGCCATATTGACCAGTTGCTCGATGTCCGTTTGCGCCTGTTTGACATGCTGTCCCAGTTCGGCAAGGGCGATGCGGGTTTCGCGCTCTTCGGCCTTTTGGTCGAGCAAACGGAGTTGTTCGGTGATGGGGTTAAACGGCCGTCTTAATTCGGGCGCAATCAGTTTCAAAAATTGGGCATTAAGCTGGGTCAATTCCAGCAAATGCTGTTTTTCCCGCGCCAACGTCTGATTTTGCTGAAAAGCGTGCTGATTGATGTGACGCAAAACGACCAACTGTTGCGCCTGCACCAAAAACGGAGCCACATCAGCCGCTAATTCGGCCAGCAGATCAAAATCTGTCCGCGTGTACGCATCACCCGTTTGTTTTGCGCCCAGTGCAAGCAAGCCGACAAAGGTATCGGCGACGTAGAGCGGCGCGTACAGTGTGCTTTCCCAACTGATCAGGCTGTTTTTCTCGCCCTGCTCCATCTTGTCGAAGTCGGGCAGGGCGTTGATGTCATATTGGGATAACGGCCGTTTATTCCCACGCCAACAGTGCGTGAACGGGCTGTCATCGGCAAAGTCGGCAGTGGGTGGCAGTTCACCCCCGATGCTGCTCAGTGGTTGTAAAACAAGGCGGCCTGCGGGCGCGTCGCTGCTGATGAAGAGGATGGCTTGGTTGGTTAAAACGGCCGTTTGCACCTTCTCCAAAAACCTATCCCCCAACTGACGCGGCTCTGCCAGTGAGGCTAACAGTTCACCATAATCGGCCGCACTGCCCGCGCTCAAATAACGCGGCGGCAATAAATAACGGCGCACCATTCCATTCGCCGCCCGATAAATAATCGTGAAAAAGGCGGCAAACAGTGCCGCCGCCATCGTCAACACCAGATATGGGTCTTGGCCGTCGGGTAAATCAGTCACGAGGCGCAAGATAATCGCCAGCCCCGCCCATGTCAACCCAAAAATGACAAGCGTACCCGTCATGCGGCTGAACAGTTGGCGCACAGTGATCGATAAATCGGGCAAATGTCCGCGTGCAATGCTCAACGTGCCAATCAACGAAGCGATGATGATTAGCAATATCCCAATCTGCTGCCAAAATGGTTGATCGGGCGCGTGGATGGAGGCGAACAGCCCGCCGACCATCAGCAACATCAGCACCACCAGCCAGTAGCGCGTCTGGTTGCGATAGAGCGAATATGGTGCGGCAATCTGCGTTTGGCGCGTCAGCAACCACGCCGACAGAAGCGGCATTACCCAACTGGCAACCCAAACGGCCGCCCATAAATCAAAATGGCGTACCGTAATCCCCGCTACCGTCACCGATGACAGTTGGTACGACCAAAGGGCAGGGTCTAACACCGCCGCAATCAGTAAAATAACGCCACTCATGATCAGCGTCACGCGCTCTTTCTTTTGGGGGATACCGAAATAGCTCACCGTCGTCGCCAATGTCATGATAGCGTACAGCGAGAACAAATAATTGCCAATCAGCCCCCATGTGTAGACGAAACCAGCCGAAAAACTTTGCCCGCCGTAGCTGCGGAGAATGGAACTGCTCCACAGCGCGGCTAAAACGAGGGCAACTATCCATCGCCGCTGTAACGGCCGTTGTCCAGCCTCCCAGCGACCATCATCCACCCGCCATAAATAGAAGGCCATCGC
>CAYSDT010000150.1:0-1587 GCA_964429835.1 uncultured Ardenticatenaceae bacterium
CATCCATTTCCTGACGCGCATCCAAGTCATTGTGGCACGGTCTGGAGACTGTCCACAGCGTCTAAGAAGACCGCGCCAGAGCAGGATCAGTGGCAGGGTGGAACTATACAAGCAAATCTTGAATGGCGAACAGTTTCATCAGGATCATTTACTGGCAACGCTCACCTTGATATAATCCCATGATAGGAGAATATAAATGATCAAAGCTGAATTACAATATCTACATAGCCCTGATGTATATGACTTAAGTACGTTTACTCCACCAGATCCAGATAACTTCTGTATTTTAGTGCAAGCAGCAATTAGGACGCAAAATGGAAAGGGTGAAAACATCTTTGATTTTCTGGTGTGTACGCCCCAATGGCTTCAGAACAAGTTGATAAAAGATAACTATACCTTTGGAAGACATTATCTGTTTCTTCCTGCCTATGATTATGAATTACTACAGCAAGTTATAGTTGAATTGTGCAATCGTTTTTCCGAATCCGATTGGCAGGCAGTTGCTGAAAAAATAGGACGTTTTGGAAAATGGGAATTTGAGGACTACCGACCTTCACCTGAAAAAATAGATGTTGCTACTACAGAAAAAATATCTAACCAGAATGAGACACCTAATAAACTAGAATCTGAATCCGTGCTAGCTAACTCTGAACTATTTACCCCCAAAAGCTACCAAGAATTTATGATATATATCAAGGATATCGGAGAACAATTAAAGCAGTTACGCACAGCTTCTAAAAAACAGCAGGTTAAATCGCCAAAATCGGATGAGTGGCGCAACATATTTGCAAAATATAGGCAAACATCGAAGCTGTATCGGTTACGTTTGCATCAACATACAGTAGCTGTTTGCCCGTATTGTGGAGAATCTGTTATTAAACCTTTCGATCATTTTAGTTTGCTAGGTTTATACGGTCATCTGAATATTGATTATACATATGTTGGAAATGTAGGCCTAAAGAGTAAAGATGTTAATTTAGGGAGACATTGTGAGCATGCTTTGTTTACCATGCAATTTGTAAATTTTAATCAGCATAAGCTTGATGATTTACCAATATGGGCGGCCAACCATCTGCATCTTCCATCCTCTTATCGTTTAGGTTCTGCTCCATATGTTTTAGTTTGGCCATTGATTGCGCGACGGACAAGTGCTGTAGTTCATGCCGTGCCTATTGGCCGATATGATGATCTGGAGCCACAACATCATTATACTTCCTGTTTTGTGACGTATTTTGCAGATGGTAAAAATTCTAATATCGGCTCTTTTTGGAACAGTGGGGAAGATAACACCCCTACACCAGCCTTGTATGGGAATATCTATAAAGATTATGATCTGCTAAAGTGGGTAAATGCAGAGCGATTACTCTGGGTAGACCCTGGTAATACAAAAAGTATCGTGAATAAACCCATTGCTGATTTCCCATATGTAAATATTCAACCACGGGGAACATATCGCATCAAAGAAGACCGTTCTATTGATGGACTATATCCTGAAGACAGCGAGTGGATATGGTCAGGAACACCACCACATCACAATCAATCTTTTCCGTGCCCGATTGATATTTAAACCGTATTATCCTGGCTGTG
>CAYSDT010000150.1:1687-7266 GCA_964429835.1 uncultured Ardenticatenaceae bacterium
ACAATCAATCTTTTCCGTGCCCGATTGATATTTAAACCGTATTATCCTGGCTGTGGTCGGTTTCCAGACCGTGCCACAATGAATTCAATTCGTGTCAGGCTGTCGCCGTTAAGTCTACATCTGCACCGCCAACAGCTTGATAGTTCCCACAACCCCGTCTACACTTTCCCCCATCGCACATGAAAGAAGACGTTATCAATGGAAATACATCAAATTCAACATTTTCCAAGCAATAACACACTGCGCCAAATCCGCAATGGCATTGCGGATTTGGCGCAGTGTGTTATCATATTTTCATGATACCCCGTCTAATCACCCCCAAAGTTTTAGCATTATCACAAAAATTCCCCGTGGTTGCAATCACAGGCCCCAGACAATCTGGAAAAACAACATTGATCAGGAACATCTTCCCTGACTATCGCTATCTCAATCTGGAAAACCCCGTAGAACGCGCTTTTGCGCTAGAAGAGCCGCAACATTTTTTGGCGCAAAGCAAACACATCATCATAGATGAAGTTCAGCGCGTTCCAGAGCTTTTTTCTTACATTCAGGTGATGGTTGACGACGATCCTGAGATGAAAGTTGTACTTTCTGGCTCGCAAAATTTTGAATTCAACGCCAAAATCACGCAGACATTGGCGGGGCGAGTGGCTAAATTTGTATTGTTGCCTTTTTCTTTGCGAGAATTGAAAGAGTCACCCTATTGGGTTGAAGATTACCGAGAATTCATGGTTTCAGGCTTTTATCCGCGCATTTATGACCATCAATTAAATCCTGCCGATTGGTATCCCAACTATATCGAGACGTATGTGGAGCGTGACGTGACCGCCCTGCTCAATGTGGCAAATCGAGACAGATTTGTGAACTTTGTGACCAGTTGCGCTGCCAATGTCGGCAATGTGGTCAACTATACCAATTTGGCGAATAGCGTTGGTATTTCCCCCAATACGGTGAAGTCGTGGCTGTCTATTTTGCGCCAAAGTTATATCATTTTTACCCTTCCGCCCTATTTTACCAACATCAAAAAACGGTTGCGGAAATCACCCAAACTATATTTTTATGATATGGGGGTTTTGGCGCATTTTTTGGGGATTAAAGATGTTGATGGGTATGAAAGCCATTATCTAAAAGGGCAAATTTTCGAGAATTTCATTATCAGTGAACGTCTCAAGAAAAATCTAAACCAATACGCACATCAGCGGTTTTTTTATCTGCGTGACAAGGCTGGGCATGAGGTGGATTTGGTTTATGAGGATGCGGGCGTATTGAATTTGGTCGAAATCAAATCGGGGCGAACGTATCAGCGCGGGATGAGTAAAAATTTGCTTTATTATCAATCATTATTGAATGTAGAAAGCAGTAGTTTTGTGCTTTATAACGGAAAAGAGAGACAGCGCAGAAGTGCGTTCAGTTTACTGCCTTGGCAGGAATGGATTTTCCGTGAGTAACTGCTGGTTTTCTGTGTTTTTTACGGAATGGGTGTGGGGGTAAACGGCCGTTTACCCATCAATTCCCACTTTTTTACAAAAAACAAGGATCACAACTCCCCGTTTTTAGCTAAAAACGGGGAGTTTGGTATACTTTCAGCATGTTTACACGACAGTACGAACCTCTAGATCAATACCTGCAAACGCTGACGGACGTATCGTCAGGGAAAGTGTTGCGTATTTATGGCGCAAGGCGTGTTGGCAAAACAACTTTACTGCAAAATTATCTCAAGGATACGCCCCTAAAATACAAACTCGATTCTGGCGATAACATCCGTACACAGCACACGCTGGGGTCGCAAGATTTTTCTCAAATTCTACCTTATGCCGAAGGGTACGAACTCATCGCCATTGATGAAGCGCAAAACATCCCTAATATCGGGATGGCGTTAAAAATTCTCGTTGACCAACGCCCTGATTTGAAAATTATTGTGACAGGTTCGTCTTCCTTTGTCCTCGCAGGGCAAGTCGGTGAACCATTGACGGGACGAAAACATACGCTTACTCTGTATCCTTTGGCACAATCAGAACTTTTATCTACGCACAATCGCTTTGAATTAAAAGAAAAGCTGGAAGAATTTCTAATTTATGGCAGTTATCCAGAGGTGGCGGGGGCAACAACACGACAGTCCAAAATAGATGCCATCATGGAAATTGCAGATTCGTACCTTGTCAAAGATATTTTAACATTTGACCGTGTTCGCAATTCAAAAACGCTGCTTGATTTGCTCAAATTATTAGCTTTCCAAGTTGGATCAGAAGTTTCATTGTCTGAATTAGGCACTCAATTAGGAATGAATCACAAAACAATCAGTCGTTACCTTGATTTGCTTGAAAAAGCGTTTGTTATCGTTCGTGTGGGTGGGTTCAGCCGTAATTTACGCAAAGAAATTACGAAAAAAGCGAAGTATTATTTTATGGACAATGGCATTCGTAACGCCCTCATCGCCCAATTCAACCCGCTTTCCTATCGCAACGATATTGGCGAATTATGGGAGAATTTCATTTTTATGGAACGGTTGAAATACCGTAAATATAATAGCGTCTACGCCAATATGTATTTTTGGCGCACATATGACCAACAGGAAATTGATGTTGTGGAAGAGAGAAACGGCCGTTTGCACGGATACGAACTCAAATACTCACCCAAAAAAAAGGTCAAGCCGCCAAAAGATTGGCAAGCCGCCTATCCTGAAAGCGATTTTCAGGTCATCACGCCAAACAACTATCAGGAATTTATTCTGAGCAGCAAGTGAGTAAGTGGCAAGTAGCAAGTAACAAGTGATCCACTTGCAACTTGCCACTTGCTACTTGCAACTCTAAAACTATGAACATTGGAATTATCGGCGGCGGCATTGCGGGATTAACGGCCGCTTTTGACCTTCTCGCCGCAGGACACAAAGTCACCGTCTACGAAGCAAAACCACAAACAGGCGGCCTCGCGTCGGGCTTCCGTGATGACGCATGGGAATGGACGCTGGACAAGTTCTACCATCACATTTTCGCCTCCGACGACGCGATTATCGGGTTGGCGAACGAAATCGGCATGGGCGACGACATCTTCTTCCCGCGCCCGACGACTTCGGTGATGTACGACGGCCGTATCGTCCCCTTCGACTCCCCCATCCGCTGGATTACCTTTCCCGGCTTCAACCTGATTGACGTGGCGCGGTTCGGCTTTGTCAGCGCGTACCTGCGCTTTCGCAAGCCGTGGAAAAAGCTGGAACAGCACACTGCTGACGACTGGTTGCGCCGCGCTTACGGCGACAAAATCTACGAAATGGTGTGGCGGCCGCTCATCATTGGCAAATTTGGGCCGCATTATAAAGAAGTCAACATGGCGTGGATGTGGGCGCGATTGCATGTGCGTACACCAAAATTAGGCTATTTCAAAGGTGGTTTTCAAGCATTTGCTGATAATTTAGCCGAAGTTGTCCGCCAAAATGGGGGCGATGTGCGCCTGAACAGCCCCGTCGAAAAAA
This sequence comes from uncultured Ardenticatenaceae bacterium, assembly GCA_964429835.1. Lineage (GTDB taxonomy): Bacteria > Chloroflexota > Anaerolineae > Promineifilales > Promineifilaceae > S016-13. Next base: position 5,157 of record CAYSDT010000150.1, read on the forward strand.
TACAGCCGATGGATGAGGGCGTGACCATCATCACCGCCGCTGGCGCAGAGCGGTACGATCAGGTACTCGTGACCACATCGCCCCATCTGTTCGCTAAATTGACCCCCGAATTGCCCGAATCGTACTTGGCGGGGTTGATGGATTTGCAGCATATGAGTGCGGTGGTGATGACGTTTGCTTTGAAACGGCCGTTGTTCCCCGATAACGCCACCTACTGGCTCAACATCCCCGCCAACTCCCCCGACAAAAGCAAAAACGACATCCCCTTCCTCGCCCTTGTCGAGCATACAAATTACATCGACAAGGCGCATTATGGCGGCGATCACATCGTTTATTGCGGCGATTACGTCACCCCCGACCATGAATATATGCAGATGAGCCAGCAGGAAATCGAAACCAAATTCGCCGCCGCCCTCACCAAAATCAACCCCGATTTTTCACCCGATTGGATACGCAAAAGCTGGCTTTTCCGCGAAGAATACGCCCAACCCGTACCCAAATTGAACCATTCTCGTAGCATTCCCGCCCTGCGTTCCCCCCTTAATGGGATATACTTCGCCAGCATGAGCCAAGTCTACCCATGGGATCGCGGCACAAATTTTGCAGTAGAAATTGGTCGCCAAGCGGCGGCTGAGATGATGAGCGGGGAGCAGGGGAGATGAGGGGATGAGGAGCAGGGGAGATAAGGAGACGACGTTCTCCCCTTCTCCCCCGCTCCCCTGCTCCCCCGCCCCCCTGCTCCCCTGCTTTACAAAGGAGCATTATGAAAGCAATCGTTGTAGGAACTGGATTTGTGGGCTTGCCCCACGCGGCCGTTTTGGCCGAATATGGTCATGAAGTGTACGCATACGACATCGACCAGAAGCGTATTGATGCGTATCAATCGGGCGAACGCGCCCAAATTGAAAAGTATGTCAACGAGCCGGGTTTGGCAGCCTCCGTTGCTGAAAATTTGGACAAACACCTCTTTTTCACCACCGACATCACCGATATTATTGAAGGGACAGATGTGTTCTTCTTCTGCCTGAACACCCCGCCCAACCGTGACGGCTCGACTGATTTGAGCTTTTATTTGAAAGCGGCTCATCATGCGGGCGCACTGTTGGCCGCTCGTAAAGACAAGCGGCGCGTCGTGCTGGTCAATAAAAGCACCGTCCCCATCGGCACTGTTCGCACCTTGCAAGGGGTGATGGATGAGCATAAGGTCGAAAATTTCGGCATGGCATCTAATCCTGAATTTTTGGCGCAAGGCAGTGCGATTGAAGGCTCACGGCGACCAGATCGGGTTGTCGTTGGCGCAGATACGGAAGCGGATATGGTGATTATGCGCCGCATCTACTCCCAATTTGTGAACCACGTCCGCATTCGCTTTTTAGAAACGACACCAGAAACGGCCGAAGCGATCAAATATCTGGGCAACACGCTGTTGCTGACCTACATCTCCTTCTGGAATGGGGTCGCGGCACGGCTGGCAGAAACGCATGACAACATCCGCATGGAAGATTTGAAAGTCGGCGTAACGGCCGACAGCCGCATTTCTACATGGGGATCGTATGTCAGCAATGGCGCGGGTGGCAGTTGCTTTGGCAAAGATATTCAATCGTTGATTTACCAGATGAATCGTAGCGGCAGTGCGACAGGGCTGTTGCAATCGGTGTATGACATCAACGAATATCAGAAGACGTATTTGATTGATCGTGCCATCCATGAAGCCGACTTTAATTTCAATAACAAAAGCGTTGCCTTGCTGGGGTTGGCGTTCAAAAAACGCACCAACGATATGCGCGACTCGGCCGCTTTGAAGGTCGTGGAGTCGTTGTTGGCGCGTGGCGTGCGCGAAATTCGCGCTTACGATCCGTTGGCAATGCCTGACGCGCAAGAGTATTGGTTTAATCCCGACAAAAACCATCTTTTCGAGCGCATCAGCTACCATGACAGCGCGGCCGAAGCGATGAATGGCAGCGATGTGGTGTATATTTCTACCGATTGGGAAGAGTTTCGCGGGGTGTCTTCGGTGATTGAAGCGACGGTGGAGCCGCCGTATTTGATCATAGACGGCCGTCGGATGCCGCCTGATTATGATCGATTGGTGAAAAATGGATACAGCTAC
>CAYSDT010000151.1:0-7196 GCA_964429835.1 uncultured Ardenticatenaceae bacterium
TTCAGTACCAACTGATCGGGAGACGGAAGGAAATCTGGAATGATTTTGAATTCGCCCAATGGCTCATCGCTATATTGAATTTGCTCGCTCATATGTTTTTCTCCCTTTACGCCAATATCCCGCGCCAATTATTCTGAAACGGCCGTTTATATAAGCAAAACGAACCGTCAAAACACCCTTTCGGGTTCTATCCATTCCAAAGCAATAATACCGTCGCTCGACTTGGCTATGAGATATATCGTCAGCAATGATTTTATTCTCATCCAAAAACGCATATTGTGCTTCGTGGAAAGAAACCCCATGTTTCTGCTGATTGATCAGGTTCTTATTGCTATCCCATTCAAAATCTGCTTGATTCATGCGTGTACGATAACATGAGTATGGCTTTTTTGCCATACCCAAACCATCATCATTAACTGCATTTTTCTTGGATTACTACAAATACGTTGGGGGCTAAAAAAGGAGGGGAAATAAATCAGACAGATCACTACCAACCCATCAATAAAAATGGCGATAGGTGATACGAATGATCACCTACCGCCAACTTTCTCTTCCCGCTACACGAGGACAACTGCTACCCTCGCTACATGACTTATGTTACAGTACAAAGCGTTGCAGTAGTGCAACGATAGGACAAATCTCCTATAATCAAACAACACCTTTGCAGACGTAACGCAAATCATTATCTACAGCAGGAGTACAGCACCGTTATGTCCGACTTGACGTTTGCACAATTTTTCACAGATTTATTAGAAAATAGCAATTTATCATTAGGCGATGTTACCCATCAGTTGCGCCGCACAGGACATAAAATCAGCAAAAGCACCCTGTCACGCTGGGCCAACGGCGAAACGATGCCTCGTCGGGACAAGCTGGAACTGTTACGCCAATTTCCCAAGATATTCAGCATGACCCCGCCAGAAATCCGCACGATGAATCGCGTCCTGCGTGATCTTACGGGCAATGCGGCGGCCATCCCCGTTCCCCAAAACGTGCGGCAACATTTCTTAGGCGGCCGTATGGTCTATTTTTACGGACGGGAAGTGGAGATGGGACGGTTAAAAACGGCCGTTTACCAACGTCAACCCACCCTCATCACCGGACTCGGCGGCATAGGCAAAACCACACTGGCACGCAAATTGCTGGAAAACACATTCAGCGACTTTGCCTACGGCTGCGAAGCGTTACAACTCACCCCCTACCAACGCCCCATCGACATTACCCTTCAAATTGCATGGCGGCTGGGCATCTCCATAAAAGCCGAACACCTCAGCCAAGACATCGATCTGGCATTAGCACAGCTGCGGCGAAAAGGCGCAGACAAAGACATCCTCTTTTTACTGGACAATGTAGACAGAACCGATCAGATTACCCCTTTTTTGTACGGATTACCCGCCATCACATGGGTGTTTACCTCACGCCGCAAACTGTATTTGTCCGCGCCCGATTTAGTGCGGCTGGAACTTGCACTGCCCACACCCAATGAAGCAAAGCGAATGTTGCTGCATTACACTGGCGCACCCTCAAGCGAAGAGAACAAAGCGATTGCAGATCAAATCGCAACACGGTTAGGCCATCTGCCCATCGCCCTGCGAACGGCCGGCGGCTTATTCCGCACCAGCCGTTTCGCCAGCTTATCCGAGTTACAAGAGTGGTTTGCCACACGCGGCAATCGAGGGTTGCAAATCGAATCATGGCACATGAACGATTATTTTACCGAACTGCTATCCATGACTCAACCGCCAAACGCACGCATTCTGTTTGCACTATGCGGCCTGTTCGCCAGCCCTGTCATTTTTACCGAAGCGTTGACGGGCATCGCCGCTAGGCTAAACCTGTCCGCAGCTCTACTCTCCCGTCTGGGGCAAATGTCGCTATTGCAGCCACAAGGCAACGACAGCCTCAGCGTACATCCATTGCTGCATGAGTACACGGCCGATTATGTACAGACATTACCGCAATACGATGAACTGCTGACCCAATTTACCATCTGGTACGCCCATTATGCCGACGAGCGACGGGGCGAATATGACGCATTGCAACCTGATTTTCAAAACATCAAATTGGCATATGATTATGCGTATAAAGCCAAAGATTGGGAGTCGCTTTATCTGTTGTGGGGGCCAATTACGGGGCAATTATGGGTGCAGAGCAAGTGGACGGCGTATGTTCAGGCGAATGAACGGTATCTGGAAGCGGCCGTCGCCCGCAAAGATCAAGCGGCAGAAGCACAAGCTCTTTCACGGCTGGGATGGGTAGCAGTTGAGGAAAAATCATATGAAACGGCCGAATCCTACTTTCTGAAAGTCATCACCATCACTAATTCTCAAAATGATCTGGCAGAAAAAGTACGGGTACACCGCCATATCGCCATCGTGTATACAGAATGGGGCAAATTTAATCTGGCAGAACAGTATTTACAGGAAACAAAGAAATTAATCCTCACAGCCGAGCAAGATGGATGGGTTCTCTCGCGTCTGGCACTCGTCGCCCACGCAAAAGCGGGGCTGGCGATGGGAACGGCCGATTACGAAACGGCTCAATCCTTCTCTGAACAAGCGTTAGCACTATTATTACAGGCAGATGAACAGTCACAAATACCGATGATACGCTTGCGCTTTGGCGACATTCTCTATTTGCGGGGGCAGTTCGTTAAAGCGGAAGCGTTCTGGCGTAAAATTGCGCTATTCGGCCGTCAAAACAGCCCTGATGAGCATATTGAAGATCGCATTATCGCTGGTGCTATGCAACGATTGGCACAGGTGGAAAGTTCACGCGGCAATAATATCCGCGCCTTAGATTGGGCGTATGAAGCGCGTGATATTTACATTCAAAGTAATCTGCTCATGCTGCGTCGTCGGCTGGAAGCGTTGATTGACAAAATCAACTTCGCCGACCATACGCCGGCAAATGGGCTGTCAACTGATTTTGAGTTATGGGATTGATGGGCATCGGGTTTGGCAACGCCAAACCCCTACAGGAATATATGGTACGGGCATGGTGTCGCCATGCCCCAAAATCAGTGTCCCATTTGCTTATTGCCAACTCCAAAACGGCATACGGCCGTTAGCAATTTCTTGCAAACGGCCGTTTATCCCCACCACCACAACCCGATCCTCATCGTCAATCACCATCGGCAGCACCAACGCCTCGCTGTCAGGCGACCACAGGCGATGGCTGTGTGCGAATTGATCAAAATAGGGGATGAATTGCAGATGAAAATCCATGGTTGGCTGAAAAGTCGTCAACGCCGTGCGTTCGCCGCTTTCCACATCAATAATTGCTAATTCAAGGGTGATGGGTTCGTGTTGCATCTGCATCAATCCCACGCGCCCGCTGTTTGCATAAATGCCGTCGTCAAAGGCGGTGGGGGTGAGTGTTGCAATAAAACGGCCGTTTGGTGACCAAAAAAACGCCGCAACTTCGCGTGAACTCAGCACACGGCTCTCGCCACTGACTGCATCCAGCAGGCGCAATGCGCCACGAAAACCATCCCCCTGATGTTCGCCGCTGATAAACGCCAACTGGTCAGCGACGGGACTCCAGCCCATCGCCACCATACCCGCGTGCCGCTCTTCAATTTTGCGCGGCGCAAGCGTCGGCGGTTCCGTGTCGGTAATGACCAACCAGCTTAATCCGCCGCTTTGTTCTTCGGCATACGCATAAAAACGGCCGTTTTCCGAAAATGCAGGTGTCTGAAACAGACCAGGCTGTGCCACATCAATGCCGCCCATCGTCCCCTCACCGACCGCCATCAACGCCAGCCGTCCTTGCCGCCCAGAGCCGCCAGCATGAAGCAAAATCTGCTCTTCCGTCGGCGACCAATCCCAATACAAGGGCGAAGCGACCGCCTGCAAATTCACCTCGCCGCCACCTGCGGGGGTGATAAATAAAGCCAACTCATCCCCATTTTGTTGTGCCAAAAAGCCAAGCTGACTGCTGTCTGGCGACCAGTACAGATAGACGGGCGTGTCGGCCGTATCTTTGTAGAGCGGCAACACCTCGCCACCGTCCACATCCTGCATCTGGTACACCCCGTATTGGCTGATACTTGCTAAGGCAGTGCCATCCGGCGACCATGTGGGGAAGCGGTGTTGCAGTTTGTCGGAGGTTAGGAAACGGCCGTTTTCTCCTTCACGATCCACCGTCTCCACCTGCCCATCTGGGTTAATAAACGCAATCCGTCCCACTGTTGTTGCTGGTGTCGCGGGTGTTGCAGGGGCGATGGGTGTGTCGTCAACGATGGCCGCTGGCAACACGATGGGATCATCCTCCACCACAATATACTCCTGATAAAACCAAATTCCTGCCGCAATTGCCGTACTCAGCAAGCTGCCAATAATGATCATAATGATCAGCAAATACCCTATCTTAAATAAACAAGATGGAGAATCTTTCTCTTCTGGTGGAGGTAAATTGATGGGTGTATTCATTGTATGAGTTGCAAGCTATGCAAGTGGCAAGTAGCAGGTAAATAGTTGCAAATAGCAATCAAAGAATTCCAAGTTGCAACCGAATAGTTGCGACTTGCACACTTGCTACTTGCCGCTTGCCTGCTTGCCGCTCTCCACCCCGCATTCACAATCTATCACACGATACGGATAGACGTTGATAACAGTGGTATCTTCAAACTGGGTTTCACGCGGCACATCGTTGCGGTAAATATGAATGTGACCGTGCAGTAAATAGCGTGGACGGAAGGTTTTCATAAATGAAAGGAGTACCTTAAAGCCGGTGTGCGGCACGTCTTGGCGATCATGAATACCAAAGGGAGGGGAGTGGGTGACGAGAACATCTAAATAACGGCCGTAGCGTTGTTTATTCCACAATAAGCGCGGAATCAGGCGGGCGACTTGCTGCTGCATTTCCCGTTCGCTGTACATCAACGGCGCGTGCGGGCGATAGCGCATCGAGCCTTCCAACCCCGCAATGATCAGCCCTTTTTCGCGGATGGTGCGGGCGTGGATATTTGCGCCGCCTTGTACAGTCGTTAAAATACGGCCGTCAGACGTGTGCTGATCGCCGCCATCATGGTTGCCCAGCACATAAACCATCGGCGCATCCATCGCCGATGCCAAAAAGTTGAGATAGTAGTACGGCAAGTCGCCACAGCCTATCATCAAATCCACATCGTTGTACGAACGGCGCACGTCGCTATGGTATAAGTTGTCCATCACACGGTCACTGACCGCTAAAATTTTCATGCCAACCCTTGCCTACTCGTTCCACGCTCTGCGTGGAATGAAGGTCTGGACGCAGAGCGTTCGGATCGGCATTCCCACGCAGAGCGTGGGAACGAGGTGGTTTATCATATCTTGTCCCACTCGCGCGTCGCATTGATGGCAAGTTTATCTAAAATGGCTTGTTCCAAATCAATTCCCGTCACGCTTGCCAATTGCAGTAAATAAAGAGCCACATCGGCCAATTCACCCGCCAATTCTGCGGGGGCGATGGTGTCATCCCACTGGAAATGCTCCAGCACTTCGGCAGCCTCAATCGAAAGCGAAGCCGCCAAATTCCGCGCCGTCTGCGGACGCGGCGAATCTGGCTCGTACCAGCCCTTACTTCGCACAAAAGCGTGCATTTTCGCTTCTAATTCAGTCAATTCCACGAGAAAGGAAAATTGTCAATTATTAATGGTCAATTGTCAATTGTCAACGAGATACCCCATTGACAATTGATACTTGACAATTGACCATTGACAATTTTTACAGTTTTTCAGCAACGAAGGCGGCCAAGTCAGCCAATCGGCTGGAGTAGCCCCATTCGTTGTCGTACCATGTCACAATTTTGACCATGTTGCCGTCCATCACGTCGGTGGAAAGCGCGTCGATGGTGGAGGAGGCGGGGTGGCCTACGATGTCAGCGGAAACGATGGGTTCTTCGGTGTAATCTAACACTTTGCCCATCCAGTCGTCCCCTTCGGAGGCGGCTTTGAGGACGGCGTTGATCTCTTCGATGGTTACATTTTTCTCAAGTTCGGCCGTTAAATCAACGACAGAGCCAGTCAAAGTGGGGACGCGGAACGCCATCCCGTTAATTTTGCCGTTTAATTCTGGCAAAACGATGCCGACCGCTTTGGCCGCGCCTGTTGTGGTTGGGATGATGTTGCCCAACGTGGCACGCGAGCGGCGCAAGTCGCCAGAAGCCAAATCCAGCACCTGTTGCGAGGTGGTGGCGGCGTGGATGGTGGTCATCAGCGCACGTTTGATGCCGAATGCGTCATTTATCACTTTGGCGGCGGGGGCAAGGCAGTTGGTGGTGCAACTTGCATTAGAAATGATGTGATGATTTTCCGGGTCATATTCGTCTTGATTGACACCGAGTACAAATGTGCCATCCATATCTTTGCCGGGTGCGGAAATCAACACTTTCTTTGCGCCAGCGGCGATGTGCTTGGATGCGTTTTCGTGGTCACGGAAGCGGCCAGTGCATTCCAGCACAATGTCCACACCAAGTTCGCCCCAAGGCAGGTCAGCGGGGTTGCGTTCGGCGTAGCTTTTCAGCAGTTCGCCGTCGATGAACAGGTCGCCATCTTTGGCTTCGACTTTGCCAGAAAAACGGCCGTATGTGGAATCATATTTCAACATGTGGGCGTTTGTTTCGACGGGCATCAAATCATTGATCGCCTCAACGTCGAGTACGCCTTGATAATTTTCGTAAATTGCTTTGAATACTTGGCGGCCAATGCGGCCAAATCCGTTAATACCAACTTTAATTGTCATTGAATCTCCTTAACTAATCATATTGAGAAGGCGTGGGTGGAAGTGGTGTCCATAGTGCGCCTTGCTATTTATTTTGGTTCAGTGAGGGGATTATACCCAAGATGGGGGGATAAGACAGAACAGAGATAGATGGTTTATGTTTGCCTATTTACGGTTTTTTAGGAGGGACAAAACGGCCGTTGCTACTTTATCGCTGTCGTGCCGCCACGGCTTGCTTTCATCGACAAGATCGGCGGTATGCAAACGGCCGTTTACCATCTCACCCACCTGCACCAACTGCGTTCGCACATCTTCAGGGGGAAGCGTGGGGAAATTATCATTTGCCAACACCACATCAATACATTCTGGTGCAGTATGGGCGACGATGGCCGCCACATGATCGGCTACCGTGTAATTATCGGTTTCGCCCGGCTGGGTGGCGATGTTGCAGATGTACACTTTTAACGCCCGCGTGCGCCGCAACGCTTGGGT
>CAYSDT010000152.1:0-2531 GCA_964429835.1 uncultured Ardenticatenaceae bacterium
CACGCCAACATATGAATACGGCCGTGCAAATGATTTGGAAAAGCATAATATCGGCGAGTTGGGTGAGGTAGAAACGGCCGTTTCCCAACACAACACCCTAAAATCCACGCTCCGCGCGTTCGGTGCAGACGTGATAGACCTCCCCGAACTGGAAGCCCATCCCAACTCCGTTTTCACACGGGACACCGCCCTGTCCACGCCAAAAGGATATGTCAAGCTCAGATTGGGCATAGAAAGCCGTGAAGGTGAAGAGGTGTGGATGGCGGCCGCACTAGACGCTATCGGCGAGCCGTGCATTGGTGAAATAACCGCGCCCGGCACCGTTGAAGGCGGCGATGTCGTCCTTGCGGGCGATGTTGCCTTCGTCGGTCAATCCATCCGCACAAATGCGGAAGGAATTCGACAACTTTCTGCCCTGCTGGAGCCAATGGGGTACGAAATGCGCGTAATCACATTACCCGACACCATCCTCCATCTCGATAAAGCGTTGATGGTTCTTGGCGCAAAACGATTGATTTATTGCGAAGGGCTGGTTTCAACAACGCAAATCGAAGGTTTTGATGGCATTCCCTTCGCCTGCGGCGGCGATATAACCGCAAATATCATCTGCTTGGGTGATGGCGAATTGCTTATCAATCGCTCAAATGCGGTGGTGGCGGCGCGTTTGGAAGCCGAGGGATACACCATTCACAATCTCGATTTGGAAGAGTTTGCAAAAGGGATGGGCGGGCCAAATTGCCTCATCATGCCCGTTCGGCGTGGTGCATAAATTTTACCCAAGTGCGTTGCACCTTTGAGGTGCATCGCACTTCCAGGTCAATTGCATGAAGCACGTCATCGGTTAAAAACCGATGCCTGACACGAGAAACGCGCTTTCAGCGGGCTTTTGTGTATCAGACCCGTACACGAAGTGGTCGCTGTGCGACATTTCAATCGGTGTCGCGCCGCGCCCAGAACTGAAATGCACCCGTTTCATTGATACCTATCGTTTTACAGTAACATCTCAATAACTTGGGGGAAAGACCTGACAGGTTTCATCCAGACCTCTTGTTTTACACGAGTATCTTTGAAAAACCTGTCAGGTCTCCCCGAAATATTGAGAAGACACGTTTTACATAAGTATCACAAATAAACCAGTCATGTTCCTCCCGACTTATTGAGAAGGTACGATTTTCAAACTGACAATTTCCCCATAACGTGCTATCTTTCCCGCCGACATAAATTATCAGCAAAACTATACAGATATACCGTAGTTGCTCAAAAAAGTGGAGGAAAGACCTGACAGGTTTCAGAAATAGCTTGTTTTTACACGAGTATCGTTCAAAAACCTGTCAGGTCTCCCCCAAGAAATTGAGCAAGTACGATATACCGATATATCCATGATTGAACAAGAACGCTCACCACTACGATTACCTCTTATACTCATCGCCATCACCGCCTTGTTGGCCGCCATGTGGGCCGGCCTCATCCGCATCGGCTGGAATTATGCCAGTTGGCAGCCCGATTTGGTGCAGGCGCACGGCGCATTGATGGTTTCTGGCTTTCTCGGCACGGTCATTGGCTTGGAACGTGCCGTCGCCGCCGCCGCTGTTTACAAAAACAGGATGCTCTATATTGTGCCGCTTCTTTCTGGTGCAGGCGGCATTTTGCTGCTGACAGGCTGGAACACCCAACTTGGTGTCGTATTGATGATGCTCGGCAGTTTGGGGTTGATGTTCCTTTTCGGTCTCATCGTCCGTCATCACAAAGCATTGCACACGGCCGTTATGCTTCTCGGTGCAGTCAGTTGGTTCATTGGCAACCTTTTATGGCTCATGGGCAAACCCGTCCATATCGCTGTCTGGTGGTGGGCGGGCTTCCTCGTCCTCACCATCGCTGGTGAACGGCTGGAATTAACCCGCATTACCCGCCCGACAAAAACCCAAATTCGGATGTTCAGCGCAGTCATCGCCCTCATGTTCGTCGGGCTGACCATCAGTGCCATCCCCTATCGCTTCGATTTGGGCGTGCGTATCAATGGACTGTCCTACATTTTGTTGGCACTGTGGCTGTTGCGTTACGATGTCGCCCGCCGCACTGTCAGGCGGGATGGGCTTGTGCGTTACATTGCCGCCTGTTTGCTGTCAGGGTATGTGTGGATGGGTGTTAGCGGCGTATTGGCATTGGGCTACGGCGGTATTTCTGCTGGCCCGATTTACGATTCAATGTTGCACAGTGTCTTTCTCGGCTTCGTCATGTCGATGATTTTCGGCCACGCGCCCATCATTTTTCCGGCTGTTTTGGGATTACCCGTCGTCTATCGCCCCTTCCTTTATGTACAACTTGTTTCTTTACACATCAGCCTTCTCATTCGCGTTATAGGTGATGTGAGCGGCAACGCCCTTATACGCGAATGGGGTGGAATGCTCAACGCCATCACCCTGCTTCTCTTTTTGGGCAGTACGATGTATTCCATCATTTCTGGGCAATTATCTAAAGATAGAGAATAGAGATAGAGATAGAGGAATATTGTTCTTGGAATTGGTCATCAT
>CAYSDT010000152.1:2631-7167 GCA_964429835.1 uncultured Ardenticatenaceae bacterium
AGATAGAGAATAGAGATAGAGATAGAGGAATATTGTTCTTGGAATTGGTCATCATTTCGACCAATCTCTTGATTGTCATTCCCGCGTAGGCGGGAATCCACTGCTCTAAAAGAAAATAGGCGAAGGGATGACTATCCCCCTTGTTCTCTATCTCTATCTCTACACTCTATCTACACTTTTATGACAAAAAACAGACAACAATGGCGATGGACATGGCACGCATCGTTGCTTATTTTCATTATCGCGGCCTCAACGGGGTCGTTGATGCGCTTTGGCAACGTTTACGGCTTTCCTTATGGCTTGCAATGGGCAAACGTGCGCCATGCTCATTCACATATCATGTTTTTTGGCTGGGTGACACCAGCTTTGATGGGGCTGATTTTTGCACGGTTGCCGTTGGCACAGCAAGCGACCCCATCCCAGCGAAAAAAAGTCAACATCGTCATCATTCTTCTCCTCATCTTTGCCACAGTCGCTTATAGCATCTTTTTGTTTTATGGGTATAGCCTTGTCCCCATTGGTGACAATAATTACCCCTTTGCTGTTATGATTTCGGGTCTTAGTGCGATGGTTTGGTATGGCTATTTGTGGATATATAAAAAAGCGATCAAAGGCAACCGTGGCGAACCTGCTGTTCGCTTGTGGAATGGGGCGGCGTGGTTTCTTTTTTTAGCATCACTGTCCGCGTGGGGCGTTGTCGTTGCCGCCCGCCTCGACAGTATCCCTGAGATTGTTCTGGTTCTATTCACCCATCTGTTTTTAGACCTTTTTTCGGAAGGTTGGTTTATTTTGGGCGTGTTGGGGTTGATTTACGCCAGCAATCCAGAAGCGGGCAACCATCGCTGGATGAGAAAAAGTGAAACTTTGCTGTACATCGGCATACCCATCGTCTTTTTGCTTGGCGTTCCCACCCATCTGTTGACAATGCCTGTGCGGTTGTTGGGCGGTGTGGCGGCGTTGTTGGTCGGGCTGGGATTGGGCATAAATGTCATCATTTTATGGCCGCGTGTGGCGGCGTGGTGGCGTGTCCCGCTCGCTTTTTTGGGATTAAAGGCTGTGTCGATGCTCTTTGCGGCCGTTCCACAGATCATGAAATGGGCGGAGCGGGGCGGGCTGCATATTTCCTATCTGCATTGGATGTTGCTGGGGTTTGTCTCGCTGGGATTGGTGGCGGCGGCGGTGGAAACGTGGGGCGAATCGGCGGCGAAGGGGTGGAAATGGATGACAACGGCCGTTATTATTCTCATCCTTACTTTATTGCCATTAACGGCCGTTTGGCCTTCTGCACTTGCCGGCCGCTGGGTACTCCACGCCGCCGCTTGGGCGACCATTTTCCCCATCCTCATCGCCACTTGGATGCTGATTTACAGCATCCGCAATTCATAGAGCATTTGTTCTAATCGTAGCTGTTCCGTAGGGTAAACGTGTAGTTATTTTAATCAACTGCTTAACTTGATCAAGTACACTACTGTAGGTTAATCATTAACCGACGTTTAACAATTTAGAGAGTGTCTCCCACACACTCTCGCAACCTATGGAGTATCTTTATGATTCTTGAACCGCGCCCTTTATGGAAGCTCTTAATTCAAGCAGCGATGCCCAACAGTTCCTCCCCACTGAACTGCGCCGATAGTTATGCCATCTTGGAGTACTTGGCTGATATGGAATTAGCAGACAATGATAGACAACCTTTACTTGAAACCGTGCAACAACATTTGCACACTTGTCCAGAATGTCACGATTATTACACCAATCGACTGGATGAATTAGAGCATCTACACGCTGTTGCTACAGTGTGAACTACACCACAAAAGCCAGACTTCTATCAGAAGTCTGGCTTTTTTATTTGCATACCGCCGCCGCCTTTGTTACCATCCCGTCCACAATCAAATAATTTTTACCACTTATCAAGAGAGGCAGAGGGATACGGCCCGATGAAGCCTCAGCAACCATTTCACAATGAAACAGGTGCTAACTCCGGCAAAAGAGCGATCTTTTGGAAGATGAGCGGCAGGCTTCACGCTTTTGTCAACGTCTCTCCACACTTTTGCTGGATGAGGCGTTTTTTGATCGTAGGTCAAGTTTGCAAACTTGACCTACATCTACACAGGAGAACATTATGAAGCAAACTTACCATCCACACACAACGGCCGTTCACGGCAACATCCCCCATCCCCCGCACAGCAACCACGCGCTTACCACGCCGATTATTCAAACTTCGACGTATGTTTTTGAGGACACGGCCGATTTATGTGCGTATAAAGAGGCGCAAGCGGCGGGGGCAAACTTGCCCGGTCGTCATCAATACGGCCGTTATGGAAATCCGACTGTGCGAGCTGTGGAGGAGCGATTGGCGACGCTGGATCAGGGTGAAGACGCGCTGCTTTTTCCCAGCGGCATGGCGGCCATCACCAGCACATTGCTGTCGTTGCTGTCCAGCGGCGACCATCTGATTTTTACGGATGATTCGTACAATAAAACACGCGACTTTTGTGTCGATTTCCTGCCGCGCTTTGGCGTGGAAACAACTTCTGTGCCGATGGGCGATTATGAAGCGATGGAAACGGCCGTTAAACCCAACACCCGTCTAATCCTAAGCGAAAGCCCGACCAATCCATACATCCGCGTGCTGGATATGGAGCGGGTTGTCGATATTGCCAAACGAAATGGGTTGTTGACGATGATTGATTCCACCTTTGCGACACCGATCAATCAACGGCCGTTAAATTTCGGTATTGATTTAGTGATTCACAGCGCGACTAAATATCTGGGCGGGCATAATGATATTATGGCGGGGGTTGTTGTTGGCAGTGCGGAGTTGCTTGAGCCGATCAAGCAGCATCGCGGGCTGCTGGGCAGCATCACCGACCCGCAGACGGCGTATTTGTTGGAGCGGGGCTTAAAGACGCTGGGATTGCGTGTGCAGCAGCAGAACAAAAGCGCGGAAACCATCGCCCGTTATTTGGAGGGGCATCCGCGTGTGGAGCGGGTCTGGTATCCCGCGTTGACTTCGCATCCAGATTACACCATCGCCCACGCACAGATGGATGGCTTTGGCGGCGTGGTTAGTTTTGAAGTGAAGGTTGAGCCTGTCGAAACTAACTCTTCGACAAGCTCAGAGAGCGTTTCGACAAGCGATAGCCGCTCAACGGCCGTTTCTGCCGCATCATCTGTCATGGACAAGTTCACCATCGCCCAAAATTGCCCCAGCTTAGGCGGGGTGGAAACCCTGCTGATGCAGCCCGCCCTCGCCGCCTATTACGCCCTCACCGCCGCCGAACGCGCCGATTTGGGCATTAAAGATAACCTCATCCGTTACGCGGTTGGGGTTGAAGATGTTAATGATTTGCTTGCAGATTTAGAGCAAGCCCTGAAAAAATAATGAATAATGAAGTTTTAATAATGAATTGTGAATGGGAGCGCGTGTCATTCATTATTCATTATTCCCAATTCATTATTCATTATTAAGGAGTTTTTATGCCTTTAGTCGCCCACACCCCCCTTCCCACCTTTGCCCGATTGCGCGAGCAGGGGCAGGAAGTTGTCCCGCTTGAGCGGGCGTTGCACCAAGATATTCGTGAATTACACATCGGTTTGCTGAACATGATGCCCGATGCCGCCCTTGCCGCGACTGAACGGCAATTCATGCGGCTTGTCGGTAACAGCAATCAAATCGCCCAGTTTTATGTGCATCCATTCAGCCTGCCCGCTTTGCAACGCGGGGATGATGGGCGTGCGTATGTGGAAAAGTATTACAGCAGTTTTGATGATATTAAGCAGTTGGGGCTGGACGCGCTCATCATCACGGGGGCGAACGTGGCGAACCCGACGCTGGAGCAGGAGCCGTTTTGGGAGCCGCTGATGGAGGTGGCGACGTGGGCGCACGAGAACATCGCTTCGACGTTGTGTTCTTGTTTGGCGACGCACGCGCTGTTGCGGCATAAATATGAGATTGAAAGACGGCCGTTATCCAATAAGCGATGGGGCGTATACAGCCATCGTGTCACACAAACTGACCATCCGTTGCTGCGAAACATCAACACCCGCTTTGACGCGCCGCACTCGCGCAACAACGGCATCAGCCGTTACCAGATGGAAGCGGCGGGGCTGCCGATTTTGGCTGAAAGCCGCAAGGCGGGCGTGCATTTGGCCGTCAGTCGTGACCAGTTCCGCACGGTTTACTTTCAGGGACATCCTGAATATGACATCGAGAGTTTGTTGAAGGAGTACAAGCGCGAGGTGATGCGCTTTTTGACCAACGAACGCGCCGACCGTCCCCCACATCCCGTCAACTACTTTTCACCAGAGGCGGGGGAGATAGCGGAGCGGTACATCGACGCGGCGATGTTGGCACGGGAATGGGGCGATCCGTTGCCGCCGTTTCCTGAAGGGGAAATACGGCCGTTTATCGACAACACATGGGGCGACACGGGCAAGGCGATTGTGAACAATTGGCTCGGCCTTGTGTACAAGCTGACCAATCACGACCGCGCCAAGCAGTTTATGGATGGGATTGATCCTGATGATCCGTTGGGG
>CAYSDT010000153.1:0-1120 GCA_964429835.1 uncultured Ardenticatenaceae bacterium
CCGCAAATAATTTTTGACGTAATACAAGGAAGGAAACACATTGTTTAGACCATTAGACTGGTTTCTCGGTCTTTTTTCACTCGATATTGGCATTGATTTAGGCACAGCTAACACGCTCGTCTACATCCGTGACAAAGGCATCGTCATCAACGAGCCATCATGGGTTGCCATCGAAAAGCGCAGCGGACGGCCGTTAGCCATCGGAGCAGAAGCTCGCGAGATGGTTGGCCGCGCCCCCAGTGACATTGCCGTTATACGGCCGTTGCGCGACGGTGTTATCTCTGAATTTGAAATTACAGAAGCGATGCTCGACCATTTCATCAAAAAAGCACACGAGCAGATGATCGTCCCTTTCCCCCGCCCGCGCGTCGTCGTTGGCATTCCCAGCGGTGTGACCGAAGTCGAAAAACGCGCCGTTTACGACGCGACCATCTCCGCAGGCGCACGCGAAGCCCATCTTATTGAAGAGCCAATGGCCGCCGCGATTGGCGCAGGCTTACCCATCACCGAATTGCGCGGCAGTATGATCGTCGATATTGGCGGTGGCACGACGGAAGTAGCCGTCTTTGCCATGCGCGGCATCGTCGTCAAACGCTCCATTCGTGTAGCGGGCGACGAGATGGACGAAGACATCATCCAATACGCTCGCAGCAAATACAATCTGCTCATCGGTGAGCGAATGGCTGAACGGGTCAAAATTGGCATCGGTTCCGCCTTTCCCCTGCCTGAAGAGCAAACAATGACGCTGCGTGGACGCAATCTCATCAACGGCTTGCCGCAAGCTGTCGAAATCAGCAGTATTGAAATACGCGAAGCGATGGCTCCATCTGTCAACATCATCGTGGACACCGTGCGCGATACCCTTGACGAAACGCCGCCCGAATTGGTGGCTGATTTGATGGAAAGCGGCATTTGTCTGGCTGGTGGCGGCGGTCAAATTCGAGGGCTGGCCGAGCGATTGGAAGATTTGATCAAAATCCGCGTCTGGGTCGCCGAAGATACGATGACCTGCGTGGCGCGAGGGGCTGGGCATGTGTTGGAAGATTTAGAAAATTATAAAGCCGTTCTCGCCAGCCTTGATCGAGGTAGTACGCATTAGTACATTCCAGAAGTCGGGTTT